>JBCDFX010000309.1:0-5350 GCA_039177155.1 Cyanobacteria bacterium P01_H01_bin.119 | reverse complement strand
TCTAAATCGAGATGCACAATCGCTTCAAAGTCTTTGACCTGAGATCGCCCATTAACCTGCCACTGCCCCGTCATCCCTGGCTTAACGGCTAGGCGCTGCCAGTGATGAACCGCGTACAAAGCAACTTCATCTGCCGTAGGCGGGCGGGTGCCCACCAGGCTCATTTCTCCCCTAAGCACATTCCAAAACTGGGGAAACTCATCCAGGCTGGTTTTCCGTAAAAACCTCCCAACCCGGGTGATACGGGGGTCGTTCTCATTTTTGAAAATCAACCCCTGGGCATGATTTTTGACCTTGTGTTTAAGGTCGTCGGCAGAGCGCACCATAGAGCGGAACTTCCAGATTTTGAAAGGCTTGCCCTGTAAACCATAGCGAACTTGGGAATAAAACACGGGGCCAGGACTATCCAGCTTGATCGCGATCGCGACTGGAACCATCAGCACCGCCAAAATTAACAATCCTATCGCCGCACCGACAACATCGACCGAGCGCTTGATCCAACACAGGGCCGAATGATGAGCCGCCACGCAGTTGTCGACTTTAGTCTTTCCATCGGCTTTAGCCTTTTCATCGAGTGTGCTGGTTAAATGCTTTTCCAGCGGACTCGGCACGATACTAGCCTCACGTAACCTTAACCACCGCTGTGACAGATTTGGTAAAAACACGCTGATTCTCCACACTCGCCTGCCATATCCGTACCATTACTCAGAAAATTACAGAAGAAAATCTGCAATTACTGCTCGAATTGATGAAATTTGTGGAATCTTCTTACAGATAGGAGCTGGCCCCCCGGCATTGTAAAGTTATGATGAAGAAGCTCCACTTCTGCCCAGGAATGTACCTGAGTGAGCAGCTTGACCTACGAAAGACTACTTAAGTACCTTCATCTTTTCAAAATCGGATCAAAATCACTATAAATCCCTGAGGAGGACGCGATAGTATGGGTGGCATTCACCGGAGAGCGCAAGATTTTGAATCAGCCAGAGACCGACCTTCTGAAGAGCGATCCGCTAGGTCGGATCGTTCATCGGACTGCAGAAGCCGTACTCGCCAGTAGTGAAACCGTAGAGCAACTGGCAACGCGGGTTGATGCGATCGCAGTTCAGATGCAGCAGCAAAGCTATCAAATTTTCGCACTGAGCGAAGCGGTTCAAACCCTGGTTGAAAATCAAGATAAGTCTTTACAGGACGTTAACCATCTCAGTCAAACCTTGCAGCGCCTTGCCGCTGCCATTGAGGCTCAAAATTCCTAATCTTGAGCTTTGCTAATCAAAATGACGCCAGTTGAGATGAGATTCAATACTATGAAATGTGCGGTTAACGCTTTATCGTCGCTATCGAGGCGAACAATGTTGGGAGAAGCCGCAGGCGTGTGCCAAGGATAACAAACATGACAAGAGCTGAGACCCTCTCGAAAACTTGGCATGGGCGCATCCAAGCAGACTATCCTGACCAGGGAGATGCCGCCTGCAGCAGCATTGTGCAGTGGCTGATTGGTGAGCATCCCGAGCGCTTTGAGGCCCTAGAGGAGGCCAAATTCCAGATTGCAGAGCAGGCCATTGAGTATCGCTATCGGATTTTGCAGCGGCGATACTGGGGCGTCAGCTCTACCCGCGCCTATGAGCAGCTTCTGCGTCGATTAAGCAGCCTATTTTTAATTCGCAGTAAAATTCGCACCTGGATTGCCCTGAGCCGCGATCGCTACCGCTCTGTCCAGGATGTGCTGCAAGAGGTGATCCAAGAAATGCTGCAGAGCGATCACCACCTGCGTCAGCAAACCGCCTGGATTGCCCAATGCACCCGCGATCGACGGCTGCGCAATACCCTAACCCTAGCCAGCATCGAAGAATATTGCCTGCGGCCCATTCGCAACCAGCCGCTGCTGGTCTATCGCTTTGTCAACTATTTGCGGCGCTCCCAGCGGGGCGGCATGACCCAAGTTCCCACCGGTGATTTAATTAAGCTGGTCTCCGATGAGATTGCCACCGACAGCGAAGACTCGTCCCTCAGTCTGTTGGATATTCAGGCCGTAACCGATTACCAGGCCCAGCAGGACGGATTGCAGCAGCAAGTTGCTCGCCAAGAGGTGAAGCATGAGTTTGCCAGTTATCTAACCGAGACTCTAGATCCCACCGCCGCTCAATGGTTAGAGCTGTATTTGCAGGGACATAGCCAGGACGCGATCGCCCAAAAGCTCTCCATTCCGGTGCAGCAGGTCTATCGACTGCGAGAAAAGATCAGCTACCATGCCATTCGCGTCTTTACCCTAAAAGAGAAACCCGATTTAGTGTTTAGCTGGCTTAAGACCTCCCTTAAAGATCACAGCTTGGGCCTTACCCCTGCCCAATGGCAAACCTACTGGAGCGCACTTTCCCCTCAGCAGCAGCATATTTTAGACAGCCTTAAAACGGGGCAGGAAGTTGATGCGATTGCCCAGTCTCTTAAACTAAAACCTAAACAGGTCTTGTCAGAGTGGGCCAAGCTGTACCTGGAGGCTCAAGATATTCGCAGTGCGTCCTAATATTTGCTAAATCCCAACTGAATTTGGACACCAGTCATTAGCATAGAAAACATCGGCTAATTGCTGCTTTTTTCCCATGGCCCGTATCCCTGAAAATCACACCACATCTGCTCAATCGTCTGCCTCATTGTCTGGCCCAACCTCGGCCTCAGAAAGCCTTGAGCAGGTTGATATTGACCAAATGTTTACGCTAATCGACGGCATTTTGCCCTTTGAAGCTTGCCTGTATTATCAGGTTGTACCGCTCTCAATTCAAGGCAGTCGGCTTAATTTAGGTATGGTAAATACCGCTGATCAAACCGCTGCGGACTATGTTCGGCGACTGGTTTCTTATATCAATTGCTCAATTGTTTCCAGAGAAATTTCATCAGACTGGCATCGCGATGTGTTGTCCCAATACCTGAGCCACACGGCCAAAACCCAACAATCGGCTGAAAAAGCTCAGGCCCAAAGTACCGCAACCAATGCCCGTCCTACCCTAGTAGTAGATAGTCCACAAGAACTAGACAAGCCGGCTGTCTCTGCCAAAGCGACTAGCCGATCAGCCCCCCAGCTCGCCCCCCAGCCTGCCAAAGCGAACATATCTAGCCCAGGTAAAAATATTGCCGCTCCGCTTCACTTACAGCTAGAGGCAGACTACCAAATGCCTTTAGAGGCATTAATTTCACTGCCGCCACAAAAGCTGATGCAGGCATTGCTAAGCCGGGTGATTAATCAGGGCATTGGCCGCCTTTACTTTGAGCACACCGCAAATAAGTGCCGCGTTCTCTGGAGCAAGGACGGTGTGCTCCAGTCTATTTTGGAAGAATTACCGCCAGCGGTGTTTCAAGCCGTGATCAATGAGCTAAAACGGCTAACGCACTTGCCAATGATGACCGCTACCCGCTCCCAACAGGTGGAGATTGAGCGACTGTATAAGGGCGATCGCCTGTTGATTCGCTTTCGCGTGATACCAGGGCAGCATGGGGAAGAAGCCACGCTGCAGGTGCTACGGGGCGCTGCGCTTAAGTTTCACCAGCAGCAGCAAATTGACAAGCTAGGTCGCGATGCCCTGAGCGCGGCTCAAAAGCTCCAGCTTCAAATTAATGAAATCCGCGATCGCGCCCATCAAGACGCCGCCCTGCCCATCAATCAGGTCGAGGCGCTGCCCGCTATTATTCAGGTCCTTAAGCAGATAGAATCTCAAGTGCAAGAGCTACTGCGCCAGCAGGAACAGTCGGATAATACGCCCTAATAGCGGCACTAATCGTCCGAGGTAGACGATTTCGCAGATCGGCTGTCGCGCCAGGCTGAGGTCATCCGGCCAAAATTAATCTGAAATTCTGCTCCTCCCAGCAGGCTGCCGGGGGTATCTTCATCCCAGGATGATGATAGAGCTCCGTAGCTCAGACCCAAAACGCCCAGACCGAAGCAGAGCATTGTGGACAGCAGCACAAAAATACCCGGCACCTCTACAAGGCCCTGGGTAATCGCAACATAGCTGCCAAAAAAGGTAATGACACCCAAAAAGGTCGGCATGCCCGAAAAGAACGCCATTCGTTTGATCATGCGCCGACTGACTGCTTCTGGAATACCTGCCTCTTCCCGGGACGCTTTTCTGCGCTTTTTCTGATCGCGTTTTTGCCGGGAGCGGTCTGTGGTTTTGCCTACGGTGCTGCCTGTCTTCGCAGCGGGCTTTCCGTCGCTTTGCCCCGGCTGGTGATTTGAGGCTTTGGATTTTGAAGTTTTGGATTTTGAAGCGCTAGATTTAGAGGAATTAGAGGCGATCGCGGGTTTATTCTCAGCCTTTTTGCGCTTGCTGCGGCTCGGCTCAAACGGTAAACGGCTCCGAGATTTTCCACCTTTATCGGTGTCTAACTCAGCTTGAGCAGGGGTAGATGCTTTAGAGGTAGATTCTGACTCAGGCTTAGAATCCATAACTAACCGCGAATACCCAAACGACCAATCAATGCCTGATAACGAGTCAAATCTTTCTTCTGAATAAAGGAGAGCAGGCGCTTACGGCGGCCAATCATCCGCAGCAGCCCTCGACGAGAGGAGTGATCTTTTTTGTTCTGCTTGAGATGGGCGCTCAGCTTGTTAATGCGCTCCGTCAGCATGGCGACCTGCAGATCGGCAGATCCGGTGTCGGTTTCGTGGATCTGGTAGTCGGCGATGAGTTCTTGTTTGCGTGCTTGCAGCAGAGCCATAAAGCTTACGATTTAGATGACAAATTGTTTTCAATCACAGTCCATGATTGTATCATAGCGTTTCGCTGGGCTGCTATTGCCGCGCTCATTTCACCGTACCTCGTCCACCGGGCCGCGGCGTTTCATAGGGATAGCTAATGCCCCTGTCGCGACAGATGGCGACACTCAATCACTGCATCAACCAGCTCTCGGTAAATCACACAATATCCAGCTTTCTACTGCTTCGCCTCCAAACTTTCTAGCCGACTCTTTAACTCTTGATTTAGCTTTTTCAGCTCGTCGAGTTCTTGCTGAATATGTTTTACTGCTTTGTCAGAGCCGACATTTTTCTGCACCGTTTGCACCGCTTCTTCCGCTCGACGGCGCACCCGACCATCGGGGGTAGAATCCGCTAGGGATTGCAGCACACCAACCGCCTGGATGGTTTCCATCTGAGCCAGCGCGCCTACCACAGAGACTTGAGTTAGGAAAAAGGTTTCGCGGGAGAGTTCGTCTAGCGTTTCGAGGATGCGGTCTATATTGGGTTTGGACTGGGCAGTAGAGATAGCACCCAGGGCGCGAATGGCGGCTAGGCGCAGGGCTTGGGGCACGCCAGGCTCGACATATTTCAGCACAATATCGAGGGCTTCTTCGGAATCTT
>JBCDFX010000308.1:0-5357 GCA_039177155.1 Cyanobacteria bacterium P01_H01_bin.119 | reverse complement strand
CGCTGCCAGCCCCCGCCAGCAGCGGCAAATTTTGCATGGCTTCCGCCGCAACGCTAACCAGACAGCCCAGGGCCGACCCCATCACCAGAGCCGGGGCAAAAATTCCTCCCGGGGCGCCAGAGCCATAGGCCAGCAGGGTTAGGCCAAACTTAGACATAAACGCCAGGGCAATCATGCGCCAGCTGGCGGACCCGGTGACTAAAAACTCCCGCAGTTCGGTATTTTCTTGGGCGGCAACGGGCAGCAGTACCCCCACCAGCCCCGTAATTAGTCCGGCCATGCCGATGCGCCAGGGCACCGATACCTCTTTCATATCCCGAAAAAAGCCTAGACTGGCAAACAGGCCGCGGCTAAAGCCGGCCCCCAGCAGCCCTGCTAGCACCCCCAGCAGCACCAAAAATGGCAGATCTTGCACCACCAGTCCGGTCTGCAGGGTGTTGATGCTGAGGTTGAGCCCCTGTCCCCCCAGCAGCCGAGACACCACCGCCCCAATAAAAGACGCCAGAATTGCGCTGCCCAAGGTCAATCCAGAAAAATCTTGCAGCAGCTCTTCCACCACAAACAGCACCCCGGCAATGGGCGCATTAAACCCCGCTGCCAGCCCTGCAGCGGCCCCAGCGGCAATCAACTGCTGGCGGTATTCTGGGGACGTGGGCAGCCAGCGACTAAGCTGGGCGGCCAGGGCCGCGCCAATTTGGACGGTGGGACCTTGGCGCCCTAGGGAAAGCCCTGAACCTAGGGCAATAATTGTGCTGGTCATCTTGACCACGGCCACCCGCAGATTGAGCGCCACTGACTTTTGCCCCAGTACGGCTTTAATCCTGGGGATGCCGCTACCAGAGGCCTCTGGCGATAGGTGCTCTACGAGCCATCCGGCGCTCCAGGCCCCAATCATGCCCATCAGCGGCAGCAGATACCAGGCATGATCGATTTGCTCAATGCGCCACTGGGTTAACCAGCCAATGCTGCGCTTGAGCACCACCGCTGCTAACCCTGAGACTGCTCCGATCACGCAGGCTTCAGCGATCGCGATTCGCTTATAGCCCATCCACTGCCGCAGCCGTTTGGAAAGTTTCATGCCGAGTCTCGGCTGATGGTCGAAAGTCCGTCTACAACGACTGAGGGCGTAAAGCACGAGCCATTCCACTCGCCGTCCCCGCCGAGTTCAACCAGGTGGTTTAGCGCGCTATAGACATTGCCGGCCACCATTGTGTCTTTAATGCGCCCCTGAATTTCCCCCCGATGGACCCAGTATCCCAGCTCCACATTGACCGAAAAGTCTCCAGAAATGCCGCCTCCGCCCCCCAGCATTTGATCCACAATGACTGCCTGATCTAAAGCTGCAATCAACTGCGCCAGGGATTTTGGCCCCGGTGTAATTACGCTGTTGAAAAGACTGGGCGTCGGATAGCTGCCCAGCCCAGGCCGAAATCCGTTGCCGGTGGATCCGCCGCCGAGCTGACGCCCCACTTTACGGTCGGTGTAGAACAGCCGCAGCTCCCCTCGATCGATAAATATCAAGGGCTGGGTAGGGGTGCCTTCGTCATCAAAGGGGCAGCTAAAGGGGCCGGCCTCTGGTTGCTGGGCAAAGGTCAGATGGGGTGAGGTAACCGGCTCACCCACGCGATCGCTCCAGGGGGACGATCGCTCCAGCACCCGCTTGCCGCTTAGGGCAGACTGCACCGTGCTCCACAGCATATCGGCGGCTTTGGCGGTAAACAGCACCGGCACACGCCCATTGGGGGCAGCGACATTGCGCTCTGCCCAGGCCAGCCGCTGAAGCACCTGCTGTGCCAGCCGATCGGGATTGAGGCGATCGCGCTGCGTCTGACCGTCTCCCACGCTCAAAAAATCATCCCCGCGCACCCACTCAGCACTGAGATAGCCGCTTAGGGTGGTGTCGCTATAGCAGCAGTCGAGTCCGAGAGAATTAACAATGCGGGTAGTCTCCACATCGCACTCTAGCTCTGCCTCGCAAATCACCTCAGGATAGCGCTGACGCACCTGCTCAATGGCGGACTTTCCCCAGTCCACCATGACTTCAGCCGCCACTGCCTGTCCCAAATCGCCATAGACCGTAGCGCGTGATTCTGCCAGTTCCAAGGGTTCTGCCGGGTTGAGCTGACTGAGGGCGATCGCCTTATCCACCAGCACCTGAGGATCAACGGGGCCGTAGGCCACCGCTAGCCCCGGTCTGCCCTGACACCACAGCCGCAGCGCCAATCCTTCCACCTCAGTTGTCTCCAACTGTTTTAGGCGATTGGCTTCAAAATAAACCGGATGGGAGAGCACCTGGGACTGAAACACTTCCGCCGCCTCTGCTCCCGATCGCAGAGAAAGATCTAGCAGGTGCTCTGGGGATAGGGTTTGGGCGGGGACAAATCCCATTAAGCTCTAAAAGCAAAGAGGTCGGAGATAGACGGGCGGCAGCGATCAACCGCTTTTGATTTCCTTTATTTTCTGGGATTGTGACCATTTCCGCCAGAGTAAGCCAGAGTAAGCCAGAGGCTGAGGGGGCAGATGGGGTTTCGCAGGTGAAGTAAGAACTTTTAGTGAGGTTGCTCCTGGCCGCAAGCGGTATCAAACTTGATTTGGGAAAACTTAGAAACAGCACTATCGTCACGGCTAAGTCTTAGATATCACTATGTGGGAAGCGGGTTTTCTGGTTTTACTGGCCCTGTTGGGCGGCATTGCCGTCACGCTCCAGGGACAGTTTATGGGATTAATGGATCAGGCGGTTGGCAGCCGTATGGGGCTTTTTATCACCTTTAGCACAGGCGGACTCGCCATGATGCTCTTTACTCTGCTGAGCGGCGGCACCCAGTTTTACAACTGGAAAGAGGTTCCCTGGTATGCCACAACTACCGGACTGCTGGGGATTGTGATTGTGGGATCGATCGGCTACGTTGGCCCTCGGATGGGGCTAGCAACCGGATTTACGCTGATTATTGCTGCCCAGCTTGTCTCCGCGGCTTTGATTGATCACTTTGGCTGGTTTGGTACGGCGGTGCGCCCCATCGATGGGTACAAGATTTTGGGATTGATTGCGATGGTGGTGGCCGTGCGGCTGCTGACGCGCTAATGCGCTACGGTGAAAAGATTCCCAACCTGTGTCAGCCTGTTTCTTGAGATGTCCGAACAGTTTTCCGCTCGTATTAACGACGCCGTTGCCCGGCTATACGACACCTATCCCTTTCCGCCAGAGCCGCTTTTAGATCAGCCGCCCCCCGGCTATAACTGGCGCTGGAACTGGCTAGCCGCCCACAGTTTTTGCACAGGCCGCAAGCCGTCTCGCCAAGACGTGCGGATTTTAGACGCGGGCTGCGGTACCGGGGTGGGAACCGAATATCTGGTTCATCTCAACCCCCAAGCAACGGTGGTCGGGCTGGATCTCAGTGCGGGAGCCCTGGCGGTTGCTGCTGAGCGCTGTCAAAAGTCCGGAGCCAAGCGGGTCACTTTTCATCATTTGAGCCTGTTTGATGTGGACCAAATTCCGGGGGAGTTTGAGCTGATTAACTGCGTTGGGGTGCTGCACCATACCCCTGACCCCATCAGCGGTATTCAGGCGCTGGCCAAAAAGCTGGCTCCCGGTGGGTTGCTCCATATCTTTGTCTACGGGGAACTGGGGCGTTGGGAAATTAACCTGGTGCAGCAGGCGATCGCGCTGCTGCAGGGCGATCGCCGGGGAGACTACAAAGACGGTGTTGCCGTGGGCCGGCAGATCTTCACGGCCCTGCCTGAGCAAAATCGCCTGCGTCAGCGAGAGCAGGCACGCTGGTCTTGGGAAAATCAGCGGGATGAGTGCTTTGCCGATATGTATGTCCATCCCCAAGAGATTGACTACAACGTAGAGACGGTGTTTGAGCTAATTGACGCATCGGGGTTGGAATTTGTGGGGTTTTCAAACCCCCAGGTATGGCAGCTCGATCGGCTGCTGGGAAAGGCACCGGAGCTGATCGAGCGGGCCGAGCAGCTTAGCGATCGCCAGCGCTACCGCCTAATTGAACTGCTCGATCCGTCTTTGATTACCCACTATGAGTTTTTCCTGGCTCGTCCCCCCCTCAACCGTCAGAGCTGGGCCGATGACGACGAATTACGCTTAGCAATCCCAGAGCCAAATCCATGTTTAGAAGGCTGGCGAGAGAGCGCCCAGTTTTTCAACCCAGACTATCAAATCGTTCAGCTCAGCCCATCGGAGTGGGATTTTCTCAAGGCGTGCGAGAGCAATAGTGCGGTTCAGCCAGCATCCCAGAAACGAGTTAAGGACATTCTGGCGGATATGCATCAAAATACAAGGGATTCATCGCAGTTAACGTTAGATACGGTGCGATCGCTGCAGCGCCAGCAGCTTTTATTGCTGAGTGAGGGCTAATCAGCTTAATGCTTTACTGAGCCCCATCAGTAATACCAGCGTCCTAGCCTGTAGGTGATCTCGAGTAAGCTACCCTTATCCCTAATCACCGCCATGAAATTTTTCTCCACCGTTTTTGCACCGATGACCCTAGGTTTAGGGCTTGTAGCGCTGGCTGCACCCGCACAAGCAGAGGCTCCAGGGCTGTTTTACTCTTGGCGATCGCTCGATACCTCTGTTACCCAGTGCGTAACCCAGGCTGAAACCGCCATGGTCACCGTAGCGCTGGACAATATTAACGTTGAGCCTACGAGCGTAGCCGGGCGCACCGAAGACTCTACCGCGCTATTTGTCTGCCTTGACAATGGGGCAGATACAACCGTTATGGTAATTGTCTC
This sequence comes from Cyanobacteria bacterium P01_H01_bin.119, assembly GCA_039177155.1. Classification (GTDB taxonomy): domain Bacteria; phylum Cyanobacteriota; class Cyanobacteriia; order Phormidesmidales; family Phormidesmidaceae; genus JBCBZT01. Next base: position 608 of record JBCDFX010000308.1, on the reverse strand, counting down.
CGGCGACGATGAAGAAGAAGCCATTGAAATTCGAGAAGCGTTGAAGCGTGCCTTCTGACCCTGATGCTCTAAGCGCATCCTCCATTCCTAAGACACCCCTCAGCGGTCGGGCAGTGGCCTACTGCTACAGCGATCCCCGGCTAGAGTCTCCCCAACCCCAAGTCTGGGGCTGGGAGCTTGATCAGGTCTATTGTGATTGGGCTACGGGTGACTCGGCTGCCAGTAACTTGGCCGCTAGTAACTTAACTGGTGATGCTTTATCCAGCCAAGAGCCTGCTAACGCGCCGGAGCGGCCCCAGCTCGCCCAACTGCTGCAGGACTGCGCCCGTGGACGGGTAAGCTATGTGCTCGTTCGTCGCTTAGATGAACTGGGTGAGTCGTCAGCCCAGGTCGGCCAGTGGCTTAGCCAGCTTGAGGCGGCTGGGGTAACGGTACTCGCAACTGAGCAAGACTACTGCTCCCCACCTGGCGCTTCGGACACGACTGCTCAATCGGCCTTTCTGAAGCTGCTAGATGAAATTGACTTTTATCAGCGCAGTCGTCGTATTCGGCAGGGGCATGCCCGCAACCGGCTCCAGGGGGTGTTGCCGCCGGGTAAGGCTCCGTTT
>JBCDFX010000307.1:0-5359 GCA_039177155.1 Cyanobacteria bacterium P01_H01_bin.119 | reverse complement strand
GTGGCGTTGTATTGGATTTGTCCACCCAGCGCCTGATACCGAGCTGCGATCGTATCTGCAATCTGCCCTGCTCCCTCTGCGGGAATGCCGAGATTGCCGTTGGCATTGTAGGCCAACATGGCCATGGCTACCATTACTGGCATACTGGGCAAGGCGACCAGTTGAGCGATCGCTCGCCGCAAAAACGGAGACTGAAACCGCTGGGCAAACTCTCCCAGCGCAACGCCGCCCCATTTGGCCATGGGCCTGGCAAAGGGCAGCACCCGCCGCCCCAGCCGGGCCCAGTCGCCCCCGTTCATTAGTGCCTTAGGTTTGTGCTGGAGCAGTGATAAATCGAAGCTCATAAAGCGACGTACCCCGGCACAAAAATCTTCAATCAGCCCGGCATCTTGGGGTGAAATAATCTTTAGATGGGATTCGAGACGCTCTGGATCAGCGTGCACCACCAGGGTTTGATCGCCGGTATCTGTAATGCGGATAAATTCGTCCCGGCGCAAAAACTGGCAGGCCGAAATTACTCCTAACTCCTTCCAAACTTGATAAAAAGGCTGGCCCGGCGCAATACCCAAAAAAGCATAGAGGCCGCTGTCAAAAGTGTAACCCTGGTGTGTTTGGCTGGCGCAAAGGCCACCGGGAATAGAATTTTGCTCAAAGATGCGGGTTTGATAGCCGCACATCTGGGCGTAGCAACCCGCTGATAAACCTGCAATTCCTGCGCCAATAATGACAATCTCTGTCGTGTCAGTCATAGGGCGTAGAATAGCCGCGATCGCCTCAGAAAACCGTAGCCATTGACCCAGAACAGAAGTATTGATGTGACCGAAGTTAATGCGATTAGCTTGAAGGGAGTGTAATTACTTAAGAGAGCTGTTAATTTGGCACTGCGGGGTCTGCATTTACAATCACATAGCGATCGCGGCCGGCGTTCTTAGCCTCATAAAGGGCTTGATCGGCTCTGCTAATCAACGCCTGAGAGGTTCCCCTTTTGGCCTGAGGATAGGTCACCGCAATGCCAAAGCTCAGACTCAACCATTGGGATGTTGGTGCTCCCCGATGCTCGATTTTAAGGGCTGCGATCGCCTGCTGCATCGTAATAACAATATGGATAGCGCCACTGCGGTTGGTTCCCGGCAAAACAATCACAAATTCTTCCCCGCCGTAGCGGGCGACTAAATCAACGGCTCGGTTCACTGAACCGGTGAGGGCAGCCGCAACCTGAGTTAGGCATTTATCCCCGGCGGGATGCCCGTAGTAGTCGTTGTAGCGTTTGAAATGGTCAATATCGCACAAAATCAGCGTCAGCGGCTTCGCGGCCGGATCGCGAACAAAATGATTCCAGGTCTGAGCTAAAAATTTATCGAACTGGCGGCGATTGGCCAGTTGGGTCAGGCTATCGTGGGTGGCCAGGTATTGAAGCTTTTCGTTGGCTTGCTGGAGCTGTTCATAGAGGACTGATTGTTGAATCGCGATCGCCAGCTGATCGGATACTGAGCCCGCAACTTCAATGTCTTCAGACTGCCAAGGCGTGCCGTCCTGGTATCGAATCAGCACCAGCGTACCCCAAATCTGCGAGTCGAAGTGTAAAGGCACCATTAATAGCGCCGCTGGTGCGTGGCGCATAATAAATTCAGGTAGCCCCGGCGGAATGGGATGGTTGTTGTCCACCTGGGCGATATTGAACTGCTTAAGCTGAACGGCCATCGGATTATTGCGGTCGGGAAGAGATTTGAAAGCGCGGCGCTGAGGCGTTTTGCCGCATTTCTCAGCCACTCGCTGCCAGTATTCCCGCTGCTCATTATGCTGGTAGATCACGACGCTATCGACCTGTAAGAGATGGGCCACCTCCTCTACGGCCCGCTCAAATACCTCTGAGAGATTGAGGGACTGCCGAATACTCTGCACAACCCGGTTCAGCGCCTGCTCACGCTCTACCCGCAGGCGGAGTTTGGCTTCGATCTGCTTGAGGGGCGTAATGTCGCGCACCATCGCCAGCACCCGGTCGCCCTCCATCGGAACGCAGCGCACCTCTTCATACTGGATAAAGCAATCGCCAAAATGATTGACTGCCTGTTCATAGCGCTGAATCTTCCTCGTTTCCAAGGCCTGTTGAATGGTCTCAATCTTTTTTTGGGCTACGTCATAGGGAATCAGAGACAGCAGCGATCGCCCGACAGGATTGATATAAGACGGAGCTAAATCGCGGGACGTGAAGCCGGAAACAACATCGAGGACGACCCCTTCCCGGCTAACGATATCAATTAGGTCGGGCAGCACCGCTAAAATAGCCTGGTTTCGGGCCTGGCTTTCCTCCAGGGCGATCTCAGCCTGTTTCTTTTCGGTGACATCGACATTGACAATAGTGGCCATCCAGCACTGGGCAGTTTCGTCCCAGGTGGGGTTAACCATGGCCCGAATCCAGCGGATGCGATCGCTCCGATCGTAAAAGCGAAACTCGTGCTGATGAATTTGTCCGGCAAATGTTTTATCAAAGGAGGGCAAAATCACCGCCTGAAAGTCTTCGGAGTGCACCCGAGAAGCCCACAAATCTTGATTTTCAACTAGCTCTGTGTGGGTGTAGCCGTAAACGCTCTCTGAACCAGCGGAGCAATAGTCAAACTCCCAGCGTCGATCGAGATAAACTCTGAGTTGCACAATGGAGGCCGCTGCGTGATTCAGCAACTGCTGGAGCTGAGCTTCAGACTGCTGCTGAGCGATCGCGGCCTGCCTTAAATCTGTGATGTCTATGGAATTGGCGATAACCCCTTCCACCTCACCTTTGAGATTGAAAAAGGGCGCAATATGGGAGCGATACCACCTTGTTTCTCCCGAAGCGGAGGTTAGTGGTTCTTCCTCAATTAACACGGACTGCTGAGTCTCAATCACCGTAAGATTCACGGCAACCATCCGCTCGCACCACGCTTGGGTAAAGTTGGCGTTGAATTCATATTCCAGGCGGCCTTTCATTTGCTCAACGGGCACACCGTGAAGGTCGGCAGCCGCTGCGTTGGCAATAATGGCTCGACCGCTGCGATCGCGCACAAACACAATGCTGGGAATTCCGTCGAGTATCGGGAGCAAGAGTCTCTGATATTGCCGCGCTTCTAAGCGAGTAATGTGCTGCTGCTGGCGATAAATGGTGTAGACCAGCAGCCCCACGCCCAGGACAGAAAGTCCAATCCATACAATTGTGGTCACTTCCATGAATTCGCTAGAAGATGATGACGCGGATATACAGCTCTTGCTAGCCTGCTTACAGCACTGAGTATCGCTAAGATGCTCAGCCTGCGGCTAGCTGGCGCGCAGTCTTATCCTGACTAAACTGGCGACTAGTACACCTCACTGCTGCTTTAGTCTAGCCCTTGAGTTAATCCGCAACTGTTCTATTCGGCCGTATTTTTGTGACTAAGATCACAGCCCTCCTGAAGAATGCCGCGACATGTTTCTAAAAGTCAAGGGTAAAAATTCAGAAAAAGGATAAAGATCCCTATTTAGCCCTGATTTTGACCCTGTTAGGAGCGATCGCTGGTGCAAGATAGAGCTATGCTCTTGCGATCGCCTATAATTTTGCCGAATTTAATATGCCGTCTGAAGCCCTAGAACTCCTCTCTGCTGAAGAACTCCGCCGCACCCTCAACCGTTTAGCATCGGAAATCATTGAGCGATCGGGACAGTTGGATCAGCTCGTGCTGCTGGGACTTTATACCCGAGGGGTGCCCTTAGCCCATAATCTGGCTCAGCAGATTGACCGGCTGGAGTCAGTACAGATTGCAACCGGAGCAATTGACATTACCTTTTACCGGGACGATTTGGACAAAATTGGCGTTCGTACGCCAGCAAAGACCCGAATTCCATTCGATCTCACCCATAAAACCGTAGTGCTGGTAGACGATGTTATTTTTAGCGGGCGAACCATCCGAGCCGCGCTCAATGCCGTCACCGACTACGGACGCCCAGCGCTGGTACGACTGGCCGTACTGGTGGATCGAGGTCACCGCGAATTGCCCATCCATCCAGACTTTGTCGGCAGGCAACTCCCCACGGCCAAAGAAGAGATTGTCAAAGTTTATCTAAGCGAAGTAGACGATCGGGACGCCGTAGAATTGATTAAGCCTTGAGCTATAAAGCTTGAGCCTGCCCCAAAAATAGCCACCCAAGACTCTGGTTTCTTTCGCAGCCTCCGTCTTAAGGACGTTAGACATTTTTGGCCAAGGTAGTATCGAAGCATATCTCTCTTTAAAGCTCCTCTACAGGCTCCAGACTCACGACGGCAGAATTTGCCATCGGCTGCTATCAGCCAACGACTATCCCACCCAGGCCACCTTCCTTCAGAATGCCTGAGAACGCTAGCTCAATCGAACCATCTTCGAGCATATTAATTTGGGTTGGAGACACTTGTAAATCTTCGATAATAGTCGCTTCTGTAGAACGCTGTAGGCGTTCTATGGCGGAAGTTACGACAGTTAGACTCGCGATCGCAACGGCTAGCGCAATCTTTTTCATCGTTGTGCTTTTCCTTAACAAACTTGCTGTATCTAGAGCAGCGGCGTACGCATATCGAAATATGACGCAAAAAGCGACTTTAGCGCCCTAAATACTCAGCTACTCAATCCCTAATCCTTAGCTTGATTAAGTTATTCACACCGATCATTTTTATGTACACTCCACCGCTCATATCCCTGCCGTAAAAGCCACAAAAGCAGTGCCCGGTTTTCATCATCTAGCTGTTTGACCTTTACATGCCGAGCATGTTTCCCACTACCTTCTATTTTCAATCCTGCTTGCTTGAGATCTGAAACGTTGTGCACATAGAGTTTACAGTGATTCCATGCGGGTTGAATGCCGCAAAGCACACTTGCTGTTCCGCCACGACTGTAGAGCGCATTACCGACTGCAAGCCCGCCATAAATATGTTCATCAAAGTCAGGAAATGCCTGTTTGACAAGATCACGGAGGTCAAAAGCCACGTGCTGAATTGAGGTATCGAAAGGGGCTACTAGCGCTTCAAACGTCGTTGGTTTCTCGGGGTAAACGCTCATAAAAGACTCCGCTTAATGCGCTTCTCCGCTTTGACGACTGGGCCAATCAGGTCAATTCGATCCGTCCAGATGCCGCCTGAATAGTTTTTGGAAAGGTCTTGCAGCCGAGCGGGATCATCGAACCCTTGGGAGAACCCCTCGCCTTTATAGTCACCCACCAAAAAAACGCTGGTTCCCACCTTGTCCATCCGTTGGAGAAATCGATTAGGCCAACCCCATAGCCAAGGGGCGTAGTTGATCGGCACCATCAGCATATTTCGCTTACATTTCTCAGGCATTCGGCCAGTCCAGCCGAAGGCAGCGTACCGGATTAAACACTGTTT
>JBCDFX010000306.1:0-5396 GCA_039177155.1 Cyanobacteria bacterium P01_H01_bin.119 | reverse complement strand
GCTGAGCCAATTATCACCAGCGCTTCTCAAGGGCTAGGACTATCGGGAATTGATTTGCTGGGGCAACCCTTTAGCTGGCAGAAAGGCAGCGGCGATTGGACGGGGGTAAGCGCCGCGATCGCTCGCCAAGCCCCGGTGCAGATTATTCAGGAGTGCGGCACGACGCTCTGGCAGGCGGCGCTTCCGGCTAATCATCCGTTTCAGTTCGGCTGGCCTGAGTTGGCCAGAGATCCAGAGACACCGAAAGTCAAAGCCAGGGTTTGGATTAGCCCCATCCAGCGGCGGTTTGCCCCTGACGCGGCTATGCCCAAGGTGCAGTGGCACCCCAGGGTGCTGTGGGTGGGGCTGGGGTGTGAGCGGGGTACTTCCCAAGGGCTGATGGACTGGGCCATTGAGCAGGCGTTTCGGCAGCATCATTTAGCGCTGGGCGCGATCGCCGGCATTGCCAGCCTCGATCTCAAAAAAGATGAGCCCGGATTATTAAATCTCTGTCGCGATCGCCAGTGGCCCCTCCGCTGCTTTAGCGCCGGCCGGCTCCAGCCTATTCCCGTGCCCAATCCCTCAGAAACCGTCGCTGCTGCTGTTGGCACGCCTAGCGTAGCGGAAGCTGCGGCTTTGCTGGCTGCCTACCGCCCGATTCTGCCCCTAGAGTCTGCCAGCAGTGACCAGGCCCTGACCCCGATTGAACTCGAACAGCTTGCCCAAACGGCTAACCTGCGGGCGGGCAAACAAGTCTTTCGCCGCGCAGAAGACCCCGGCGCAGTGACGGTTGCAGTGGCTCAAGCCGAGCAGGAATATATCGATCGCCCGGGCCAGCTTTTACTGGTGGGCACGGGTCCTGGAGATCTCAATCAAATGACGGCGGCAGCTAAGGACGCGATCGCCCGCGCCCAGGTCATTATTGGTTACGGCCTTTATCTAAATTTGATTTCGCCCCTGCTTCAGCCCGGGCAAATCACCGAAGCCTTCCCGATCACCCAAGAACAGCAGCGGGCTGAGCGAGCCATTGAGCTGGCTCAGTGGGGGCTATCTGTTGCCGTTATTTCTTCTGGAGATGCGGGCATTTACGGTATGGCGGGGCTGGTGATGGAGACGCTGCAGCAACGCGGCTGGAACGGCAAAACGCCGACGGTGCAGGTTCTGCCCGGCATTACTGCCCTGCAAGCTGCCGCAGCCCAAGTGGGAACACCCCTGATGCACGATTTTTGCGCCATCAGCTTAAGCGATTTGCTCACCCCTTGGGAGGTGATTAAACAGCGCCTGCAGGCTGCTGCCCAGGCTGATTTTGTAATTGCGCTTTACAATCCCAAATCCAAAACCCGAACCCAGCCTTTTGCCGATGCCTGCCGCATTCTCCGCCAGTATCGGGCTGAGACAACGCCTGTGGCGATCGTGCGCTCCGCCTACCGGGTCGATCAGTCAGTAACCCTGACCACTTTGGCCGAGCTTAATAGCCATCCAATCGATATGGTGACCACGCTTTTAATAGGCAATAAAAGCAGCCTTAAGCACTACAACTGGATGATTACGCCCCGGGGGTACTTGGGATTTGGGAAATAATTCAGTAGAATTTGAACATAAAAAATATGCGCTTTTCTTAAAAGTCAATCCTTTTTCTATGCTAAGTATCGATTTAACTTTTTCTGGTACTTGTCAGCACAAAATGATTCGTTCAATGTGATGAAACAACTGCTGATTAAGTGGTTGAGCCGTATTACCGAACCCGTTCCTATAGACGTTTTGGCTTTGAGATAATAGTTTGAATCGTCAATGTAGCGAGAAGTAGCCCCATGAAGAATCCCCAGTCCCTTTCGTCTCAGACGCTATCGAACCTTTGGCCGGTAACGCCGCTTCGCCTTAGCGGTCTACCCACAGCGCTGTTGGCGCTGCCGGTGCTGTGGGGCTTTACCTGGAGCACAGTGTCTCAGGCCGCTATTTCTTCTGAAGCGGAGGCTGCCGGGGCCTTCTCCGAAACTGAAATCGTTCCGGAGGAAGGGGTTGGTCAGTTTGAATTTGATATTTTTGAGCAGGAATTTCCGACCTATCTGACTCAGGTTGAGAATACCTTAATCCTTTTTCAGGCCAGTACCTACACCGTCAGAATTATTGAGCGACCGGGAGAAGGCATCTTTATGAATGTGTTTAACCGGGTAACGGGGGTTCAACGCCCTAATGGTCGGCCGGCCCGGGTGCTCTCGACGGGTAGTTCTGGGGTGTTGACCTACGCCAGCGAAGATTTGGCCAATGGCCAGTCAGCCACTTATATCGTCCGCATCTTTGGGGATAATTCCGCTGAGCTAGAGGCTATCAGTACCACTGGCGCTACTTTGATTCAAGATTCAGGCACAGTCTCCGTTTCCAATGTTCCACCAGGGGTCTATCCCCCCCAAGAGCAGACGACCATTATTGATTTTGAAGGGCGCGATTTTTCCACGCGCGTTTTTGAAAGATCGGACGGCACATTTATGAATGTTTTCGATCGCCCAGCAGCACGAACGATTTTAGAGGAGCAGCGCGCCTCAATTGAAGCCCCCCGCAGCGAAAATGACGAATGGCAAAGCTATGTGAGCTATGGCAGCTATCGAGGCGTATCGGCCACATACTATGCCCGTATCAGTCCTCAAGGACAGGCTGAGCTAGAAATTTTTAATCGCAGCACGGGGGCTCGGCTGGCGCGAGAGGACGGCAATGTCACTGAAGAGCAGGGTAACAATCTGAGAAGAAGCAACTATATTGTGGCGGTGCCGGGAGGCATTAATGCCCTTGACCGAGTTCGGGCAGTCTATCCGGAAGCATACTTAGATCGCTCTGGTCAGGGAGATTTTGTTAACGCCGGAGCGTTTGCCCGCAGAGAAGATGCCAATGTCCGCAGCCAAACCCTACAGGCGCAGGGGCTGGATGCCCGGGTTGTGTTTCGAGAGGTCAATTACCGCTAGAGCCGTCATTTACCCAGCGATTTACCCCAGCGATTTACCAAAGTGAGGGAGCGGGCGATCGCAGCCTGTTGTTATCTTCTACATAACGTTTGAGCTGATAGGCCATACGTTTAAGTCCCTGCTTTTCGTCCCTGCGAATAAACGGCCAAAATACGGGGGCTGCAACGCCGGAGAACCGGGTTCGGTGCAGATACTGCACGCGATCGCGGCCTACATCCTGGAGTTCAAACACCTGCTCATGTTTAAGCCCTGGAATTTGAGACACCCAGCGCAGGCAAACCGCAGGCTGCATCAGTAAAATACGGGCCTGAAATTCAGTTTCGTTATCGCCTTCTAACCGTCGTAGGGCTAGCGGAATAGTGTTGCCCTGGCGCAGGGGCCGACCGGGGGCACAGTCGTAGAGAAACGTATTCCAGCGGTACCACTGCTCCTTCTCTACCAGGGCATTCCAAACGTTTTGCCGAGGCGCGTTTACATCGATAACCGTATAGAGAGTGGGCATGGATTAATCAGATGTGCGCTGCTAACGGTTCGCGATCGCCTTTTTCTGCACAATGCTATCGGCGCATTGACCTTTACAGCTTTGGTCAGATTGCTCACCGCATCGGGTATCGCTGGCGGGGTTGGCACAAGCGCATCTGACTTACAACCCACCCGAACCTTTCGGCGGCTTGCCATACCCGTGTCCCTCGCTGGGTTCAAAAACGCTGTATACAGAATAATCAAGAACGCTTTCCCCTTGGGTGGAGACCCATTTGGCTTTACCATTCTTTAAGTTCTGAGTCTGCTTTGCGATCGCCCGGCTTCTTTCTTCATTTTCTCTTTTTATGGCCCATCTCACGCCCAATCCCAGCTTTAGCCTGACTATTCAGCTCAAAATTCCCAACCAGTCCGGCATGCTGGCTAAGGTTACCCAAGCCGTTGCCGGCGCAGGGGGAAATTTAGGCGATTTAGATGTGATCGAGCGCACGCGTAAATTTGTCATTCGCAATATCGACGTCAATGCCGCCAGCACAGAGCATGCAGAAGAGATTGTAGATGCGGTGCGATCGCTGCCAGAAATTAAAATCATCAAAGTCTACGACCGCACCTTTCAGATTCACGACGGCGGCAAAATCAGCGTTGAGGGCAAAATTTCTCTTACCAGCCAGGATGATCTGGCGATGGCCTATACACCGGGGGTTGGACGCATCTGCACCGCGATTGCCGAGACGCCAGAGCGGGTTTATGACCTGACCATTAAACGCAACACCATCGCCATTGTCACCGACGGCAGCGCAGTGCTGGGGCTAGGCAATTTGGGGCCGGCGGGCGCTTTGCCGGTGATGGAGGGTAAAGCCATGCTGTTTAAAGAGTTTGCCGGGTTAGATGCTTTCCCAATCTGCCTTGATACCCAAGATACAGACGAAATCGTCGAAACAGTGAAGCGTATTGCGCCCGTATTTGGCGGCGTCAATTTGGAAGATATCAGCGCCCCCCGCTGCTTTGAAATCGAAGCGCGGCTGCAGCGGGAGCTTGATATTCCCGTATTCCACGACGATCAGCACGGCACGGCAATTGTGTCTTTAGCGGCGCTGTTTAATGCGCTAAAGCTAGTAAACAAAGCCCTGGCAGATATTCGTATTGTGATTAATGGCGCGGGGGCCGCAGGGGTTGCTATCGCTCGGTTACTAAAAAAAGCCGGATGCGAGCAAATTTTGATGTGTGACTCTAAAGGCATTATCAGCCGCGATCGCGACAATCTAAATGCTCAAAAGCAGGCGTTTGCAATCGCAGAGCGGGGCACCCTGGCCGACGCCATGAATAATACCGACGTGTTTATGGGCGTTAGCGTCCCCGGCGTGGTCACCCTCGATATGGTGAAATCTATGGCCGCCGAACCAATTGTATTTGCCATGGCCAATCCCATTCCTGAGATTCAGCCCGAAATTGCTGGAGATTTAACGGCGGTGATGGCGACCGGACGCAGCGACTACGCTAACCAAATCAACAATGTGCTGGCCTTTCCGGGGGTACTGCGCGGGGCTTTAGACTGCCGTGCCCAGGCTATCACCACCGATATGTATTTGGAAGCCGCCCACGCGATCGCTAGCCTGGTGCGCCCCGATGAGCTAACCCCCGAACATATTATTCCATCGGTGTTTGATCGCCGGGTGGCAATGGCGGTGGCAGCGGCGGTACAGCAGGCGGCCCGCGAAGCGGGGGTTGCCCGCAATTAAGGAATTATATGGCTCGTGCGATCGCTACAACAATTGCATCGATATCAAAAGGATGGCGTTGTTTGACGGTATGGAAGGCTCGGCGGAGCAGTTAAGCACCTAGTTTTCTTTTAGGACAAGACTTACAGGAGATTGTATGGCTACGTAAACTATTAATCTTTTCGTTGAAAAGGATGCCAGAATCGGATACTCTTGGCTATGGTTTTGGATGGCTAGAGCAGTGGTGTAGGTGTTGGAATGC
>JBCDFX010000305.1:0-5397 GCA_039177155.1 Cyanobacteria bacterium P01_H01_bin.119 | reverse complement strand
TCAAGTCACTCTAGGGGACATTAAAGGATGGTTTACACATTGCTGCTACTGTACCTCGGAAGACTGAGAAAGGCTGTATTAATCTTGCTTGTCAGTTAAGTCAACAAAGAAAGACTCTGCTTGCGCCTCATCGATGGGCAGACGATTTTGGTAATAATCAGCCAATTCTTGGGACGAAATTGGATGCTGAATTGGGTCATCAAAAAATGTCTTGACTCGGAGGTAACGGCGTAGCCCAGCTGCGCTGGCATCTTCACAGGTTGCCGCCAAAAAATCCTCTGGCAAAGTGTTACTGACCTTGAGCCAAGCCGCCAGCAGAATTCCTTCGATATCACTCGAAGGAGCTTGATCCATCAAGGATTCCAACCCTTCTAACATCTCAATAATTGGAATAAGCTGAGTGTCATCAACCATCGTCTTAGCTTTATGTGATGATAACGATAACCATTATCATACCTTGCAGATTGAATAGTTGATCAAGCTTAAGCAGGCGAGTAGCTTGCCTGAATCTCGCCAGCAAAAGCCGATCAGCGGATGTGCCGTTATGGACTCTGCAACCTCTAGAGCCAGACTCAGTTTGGTTAAGAGCTGAGACTTGGCCAGCCGTTGACCAAACTTATATGGACGCTATCGACGACAACTTTGTGGGACTGATGGCGAGTTGGGATACCTGAAGTACACTCAACTGACCAAGGGGCCATCGCTCCACCGCCGCTCCAACCCTTGGCATGCTCTCTTTTCTCAATTACGGCCAATACAGCGGCACCCCAGCCCAGCCCAGAACCGCCAGAGCATTCATCAGAGGATTTACCGTCGGAGCTGAGTGCCGATACGGCCACCGATTCTGCCGCTCCCAATTCAACCGACCCCCTTTCATCTGCCCCTTCACCAGAGGAAGCCGCGTCCGCAAGTTGGGAACTGCCAGACCCAGTAGATCCAGCCATTAAAGCCGCCGCGATCGCCCAGCTTCCCGATATGAGCGGTGGCCCAGTGGATTTATCGGACATTCTGGCCCAAACCGATGTGGAACTGCGGCGGGTCAACTGGGATATCCACAAAGGGCGAGAACATCTGGAGCGAACCTACGGCAAGCGATCGCGCCATGAACTCACCGACGAAGAACTGCTGTCGTTTTTGCTGTACTTGGAGACCTTACCCGATGCGGCAGGCTCTACCATTGAATATTAGGCGCTGAATGTTAGGCGCTCCGGCCCAGGTTGCCTGCTGGAAGCTCGTTAGAGCAGCCAACTCCATACAATTGCTCTGTCTAGTTTAATAAAACATCTGATTTAATAAAGCATCTGACGATAGGGCCTACCAACGCAGCCATTCGTACTTGTCGCTCACGGGCTGGCCGAGCTTTACCACCACCCAATCATTCGGATCGAGCAGCTACTAGAAAATAGAAGCTAAAGGTCAGAACTGATTGCATAAGGGCGTCACAATCTGCCTATCAGTTGACAAACAAAAACACCTTTGTGCGGTTGTCGTTATACAGTGCGATCGCGCTTCTAATTCTGCTTCTACCCTTTTATAAAGGTGACATAACAATGATGTAGAATCTGCAACTATATGAAAGTCATAAGACAAGGCTGTTGACTCTACTGTTCAGGAAATCGTAGATCCACATTCTGCTGAAGTACCTTTGCATCCATATCTTGCAATATATTTGCACCTAGAATGTAGGCATACAAGCTAGCAGGCTCAAATTTAAACTTAATACCCTTATACAGAAAGTTGTCATCACTCACAGTCTTACTTGTAATCAGAACGGGTTGGGATATACCTGGATTATTTCTAACAAAATCTATACAACTATCTAACTCGGAATGTGAATTGTATGGTCGATCGCTCCACTTAACCTCAACGATCCAGTAGGGAGTTTGGCGCGCTTGTTCTAAATGAACAATATCGATTTCACCTGTCTTCCATCGAGCGTAGTATAGGTTAACAGTATTACTGTGCTGCCATTGACTAAAAATAGCGGTTTCAGTCATAGCTCCCATAGGCTCTGAGTCTATTTCAAGTTGCCCAAATAATGCAGCACGCATTGATGGATTAGTTAAGTACACTTTGAAGCAAACTGCCCTTTTAAACCTCTTTGAATTCTGATCAATTCGCTCCACTCGACGAATCAAGAAAGCCGCTTCCAGATATTCAAGATAACGCTTGATTGTATTTTTTGCTACGCCAGAGGATTTCGACAATCCTTCTAAGCTCACCTCGTTACCTGAATTATAGGCTAGAGTTGTAAAGAGTCTGTTGAGTTCCTGTATATCATTGATGCCGTAGAGACTTGGTAGATCTCGTAACAGTACTTTGTCAATAATATCGCTTTTAATGTACTGGCTAGGATCGCGTCGCACAGTTTCAGAAAAAACGGCTTCAGGATATCCACCAAAATTCAGATAGTTGACAAACTCTTGATTTAATCTTTCTATATCTAGTGATAGATATACATATTTCTGGACTCTATAACCAGAGATTTTAGAATGACGCTGCTTTGCCTCTATCAGTTCATCTTCCCTGCCGATAAACATCAAGTATTCGGCGAAAGTTAGAGGCGGCAAAATGTAATCGCTAAATCGCCCTGCACCTGACTCAGTGCTTTTTAAGCGTAGAGCAGCAGCAGCAGATCCAGTAGCCGTAAAGCGATAGCTTGGGAAAGAATCAACGAGGGATTTTAGATGAATTTCCCACTCACGTAAATACTGAATTTCATCGAAAAAGACAAATAGTTCTGAATTGCGTTTGTGTTCAAAGAGTTCTTGAAAATAACTCAGCAAGCGCTCTAACGAGAGTCCGGTATAAATCGGAGTTTCGAGAGAGAGATATAAGATATTTTCTGCATTGATCCCAGAATCTAACAACATCCGAATACTGTGATAGATCATCACAGTTTTTCCGACCCGTCTCGGTCCCATCAAAACGATTGCACGGCGCACGCTCGTATCTAGAATGGTTTGAGAGAAAGTTGAAAAGTATTTGCGTCGAGGTGTCTCTTCATACGCAATTTTTTCGGTTCCCCCTTCCTCCCACCAAGGATTATCAAACTGAAGACGGGATATGATGTCTGACTTTGCGATCTCTAACATTTAGATAACGTCATTCCGTTACCTTTATGGTATTAAATTTAAGCCTTAGAGTCAATCAACTAACCTTAGTTGCAGCTAAAGGCACTTATGCTTCAAAAGCAAGCTTGAGACCTGTCAATACGCTGGGGGCGATCGCTACATTTCAAACAGCTCAGTCAAAAAATCTGACAGAGAATTAAATTAACTGTGAATACGTGGCTCAGGATACAGCGTAGACAGCAACTCACTTTCCACCGTTGCCATCTCCTCCAACCGATCAGTCACTACCTCACGGTCAAAATAAGTGGTCGCCAGCACCCAAAAGCTGCCGTAGTGGCGTGCTTCTGAAGCCATCAGCCCCCGATAAAACGCCGCTAGCTCTGGCTCAGGGCAGTGCTGGCCCAGCAGCCCCAATCGCTCGTGGCTGCGGGCTTCAATCAAAGCTGAAAACAACAGGGAATCCAGCTTGCGATGAGGTTCTTTAGGACGAATCAGCGCCTTGAGTCCGGCGGCGTAGGGCGGCGGCGGCAGGGGTGCGAGGGGAATATTGCGCCGGGCCAGCCAGCGGTTGACCTGCTCAAAATGGCTCAGCTCTTCCTGAGCGATCGCGGTTAGCTCATAAACTAAGTCAGTGCTGGAAGGATAGCGAAACATCAGGTTTAAGGCTGCGGCTGCGGCTTTCCGTTCGCAGTGGGAGTGATCCAGCAGAATGACATCTAGGTTGCTAATCGCCTGATCTACCCATTGGGCAGACGTTGGCGCTTTTAAGAATTTGATTCTGGCGGGGGCGGTAACCACGGCGATCGCTCAAAACTTCGCTAACTACAATATTAGCCAGATTGCCCTCAGCAGCGAGTTTCTCTGGAGTGCTGAGCTATGGCAATCTGGCTCGCGGTATCCTAACGGGACTAACGATTGAGATCCCCTAGTGGTGATGATGGCCGCTGTGGGCATGGTGATGATGATCTTGATGATGGTGATGGCCATGATCGTGGCCGTGACCGTGATCGCCATGATCGTGATCGGCGTGATGCTGGGCCGCCTGGGCCGCTGCTAAGGCGGTGTCTACCGCGATCGCCCGTGCTCCGATTAAATCCACAACTTGGGTATCGGCCCAGTCTGCGGCCATCTGCAAAAACTCGGGGCGATCGTTGACGCAGGGCATTTGTACATAGGTGATATCGGGCCGCTTTTTCCGCAGTGCCATAATGATGTGATCCACATCTAGTAGGGTTTCGTGGTTCTCTGTGGCAAAGCCGATGGGCATAAACACAATAGATGTTGCGCCTAAATCCATCAGATTTTTAGCTGCCAGGGTGGCATTAGGCTGCGTCCACTCAATCATGGGCGTGTCGTGGTTTAGCCAGCCCACGCTAATCAGCGGATATTTGTAAATCAGCTCTTCTCGTACGGCTTCGTAGAGCAGTTCGCTTTCTCGGATGCCGGAGGTAAAGCCTTTTGCTTTATGCGGGCAGCCGTGATTCATTAGCACAATGCCGGTCTGGGACGGCAGGTGGGCCACTGCCAAATCGGCTTCAATTTTTTCTTCCACCATCTGAGCCATTAACTTAATGTAAGCGGGCTCGTTGTAAAAGGAAGGAATATAGCGGGTGCCTTTTAGCCAGTGCTCGCCGCTGCCCGCCGTGGTAACTAGAGCATGATTGACCTGTTCTACGGCGATACCGCTGGTAAAGATGGAGTCTACTACCAGCAGGGGATAAATCAAGATTTTGTCAAATCCTTCGGCTTTAATCGTTTCAATTACCTGCTCAGGCAGAAAAGGCTTGCAGAAGTTAAAGGCTTTAAAGACCTTGATGCGATCGCCCCATTTTTCCTGCAGGGCTGTTTCAATGCCCGCCCGCTGCTGCTCAAAAATAGCGTTGTGGGGCGAGATAAAATTGCCGTGCTGATGGCTCCACTCGTGCAGGTCAAATATCGCCAGTAGCTTAGCCAAGGGGGGATAAATCCAGGTGGGCACTGGCGCAAATTTAGCGGTTAACAGATTCAGCGCCTGCTCATTGTAGTTGGCAAAGTCTTCGTAGCTTTCGACTTCGCCGTAGCCCATTAGCAACACAGCAACGCGATCGCTGCCTGTCCCATTTGCCGATACGGTGTGCTGCTTTTCCGGTGTGGCAACCATGCGGTGTACTCCCTAAGAAATCCTGATGTACGGTGGTCTGTTTTGATAGCGCTGTCAGTAGTGTGGTTATAGCGCGAATTTGTACGGTAGCGGCTGAGCTTTATGGGAGTTTGTGCTTCTAGTTGTGTTTCCAAAAGACTCCTTTCATTTCTTATATATGAGCGATCTAATGTAACATTTTGT
>JBCDFX010000304.1:0-5419 GCA_039177155.1 Cyanobacteria bacterium P01_H01_bin.119 | reverse complement strand
TTCCGGCCCACTGGTACTGGCAGCTATCTTTTAGGCGATCGCTGAGGCAAGGCGGTTTCGGCACCGGGCGCGGCGCAGGCTATATGAACGCCGATCTGCTAGATGCGCTAATGCTGCGGTTAGAGCGCTGTGATTTTGTCTGAAATTCGAGTTTATTGGCGCACAGACTTATTACCTTAAAGCCCAGTTGTAAGACTCCTCAGAACCAGGATAAATCCCGTCACGCACCAGTTTGGTTTCAGCCGCCAGCGCATTGAATTAGCCAGCGTTCGTCTCACAGTGAACCACTTCGTATAGGTGAAATTCGTTTTCGGCAAGCCCTGTCCAATACCCGTCTTCTTTGCCAAATCCAGGGCATTGGGTCAGCTTATAAATAGCGTCTTTGTCTTCCCACTGACCGTAGTTAATCACCCGTTGACCGTCCAGAGAGCGATGGAAGTTTGCCGACACAAGACCTTCTAAATCCATAGCAGGGCCGACGTGTTCTTTTGCCAGTTCCACCATAGGAGGTTGGTTCTCAGGCGGCATCCGAAACTCAGCAAAGTGAACGTAGTATTGACCGACAGCGATTTGGGGAGCGCCGACTTTAGACTCAGAGGCCACAATTTCATAAATGTGAGAATCGGCTTCTGCTACCAAGTTCTGCATTTCACTCCAGAGCGCGTGCGTATCGGAGCGATCGCGAAATTGATTTAGAGCGTCCTCGGTCTGCCACTGGGCATAGTTAGCAACTTTCTCCCCATCTAAGCTGCGGTGTAAATTAGCTGAGACAAATCCGGGCTGAGCTTTAGCGATCGCAAACAGACGTTTTACTTGCTCCACAACAGCGCTTTGCTGATTTGGCTTAACCCTAAAGAGAACAATAACTGTCACAAGTTGACGGTCTAAATCAAGAGTTGCCATTGTACGGGAGTGTCGGAGACAGAGCGCAATAAACTACCCCTACAGACTACAGCATCCTAAATTGACCCTATAGCCAAACCTTCATCCAGCTTGCTCAGTGTCAACGACTCCAGCGACACTGAGTGGAGCGCGCAATTTGACCAAAGCTATAAACCCTAGCCCTGCGCCCAAGCAGTCCCTGCGGGCCAGCTTAACCCAATAGCGCAAAATAAACCCTACCAGAAATTGATCCAAAAGTTGTGCCCAGAGTTTTCCTGGGCAACTTAGGAGCAGCTATCAATAGCAAGCTGTCGTGTCAGATTTCAGGTCATGGATAGACGATTTTTTATGCAGGCGGGGGCGGGCCTAACTTTAACACTGATTGCCCAGAGCTGTGGCGGCACGTCTCAAAACAGCCGCTCAAACCTGAGCATCAGCCAGTCCCTGCTCCAGCAAATCGCCCAAAAGGGATTTTTACTGGTCGCCACAGAGGACGACTATCCTCCTTTTGAGTTTTTAGTCAATGGTCAGCCAACAGGGTATGACCACGAACTGTTAGAGCTGCTTAGGGCAAAGGTCGATTTTGAGATTCGGCAGGAGATTATGCCTTGGCAGGGGCTATTGCCCGGCGTAGCAGAGGGCAAATATGATGTGGCGCTGACCGCGGCCATTATTACCGATGAGCGTATCCAAACCTTGGATTTCACTATGCCCATCACCGAATCGACTATTGCCTACGTTAAACGCAAGGAAGACAGCTCTATTCAGGCGATCGCCGACCTCTCTGGCAAGACCTTAGGCGTGCAAGCCGGGGGGGCTTCCTTCGAAGCCGTTGCCGATTTGGAAGCTACGCTCAAAGCCAGCGGGGGTAAACCCGGAGAAGTGATACAGTACGGCAACTTTACCGAAGCCTACCAGGGCCTGGTGGAACAGCAGGTTGATGCCGTGCTTAACAACATTGTCTCGCTTTCTGTGCTGGTTAACGAAAAACCCTCAATTTTTGAGCTGGGAGCCCGTATCAGCCCCAAAGCCTATGCCGCCTGGGCGGTTCAACGGGGCAACCAAGAACTGCTGGACTTTCTCAATCAGTTTTTAACCACCGTGCGTGAAACAGGTGAACTGCAACAGCTCCAAGAAAAATGGTTAAAAATCACCTTTGACAATCTGCCCACTGTACCCCTACTGCCGGGTGAGCGTCCGGTAGACCGATAGGTTCCCCTGTATATCTATTGCTAGCGTCGCACGATATCGATCGGATTTCTCACTATGAACCTGTGGAACAAAGCGACTAAACACAGCAGATTGCTAACCCGTATCTTGCTGGGAGCAACAACTCTTATCGTCAGTCTGGGAGCCTACTACAGCTATCGCACTGTTCGCAGTGTGATGCTCGACAGCCTAAAAAGTAACGCTCTCCAAGAGCTGGAACAGGGCAGCGAAGATATCGATAGCTGGCTTCTCAGTCTAAAAGTTCATCTTGAAACGTTGTCTAACACCAGCGTTATTGAGTCGATGGATTGGGCATCGGCAGAGGCCTATCTCAAGTCTGAAGTGCTGCGCTTTAGCGATGTTTATGCCGTAGAAATGGCTTACCCCGATGGCCAGAGCTATATGCTGGGCGGGGGCTCCAGCAATATCAGCGATCGCGACTACTTTAAAGCTGCGATCGCGGGGCAAACCAGCATCAGCGATCCCACCTTCGATATCGATAACCGTCCCCCAACCATCAATGTTTCAGCCCCAATCCAGCAGTTTTTAGATCAAAGCAGCACGCCCAGCGGCATTCTTCACAGTTTAGTTCGCCTTGATCGGGTGGGCTATGTTGTTGACGGCGTGCAATACGGCGACAACAGCTATGCCTTTGCCCTAGATTCAAAAGGTCACGTGATCGCCCGTCCCAGTGGGGATGCTTTCTCAGGTGGCCCCACGTCGGCGCAAATGCCGTTGAGTCAACAGGACAGTGAACTGGGCGCGATCGCTCAAAAAATGATTGCCGAAAAACGCGGCATTGACCTAATCGACATCAACGGTAAGGCTAACTATGTGGCCTACCTCCCTTTGCAAGAGGCCAACTGGTCCGTCGGCTTAGTTATTCCTAAAGCCAATATTGAGGCCCAACTGCGCGCCTTGGACACTATTGCCGTTATTGCCCTGGGGCTAGCCGGCACAATGATCTTAGTGCTGGGACAGGTGCAAGCCTTTGAGCAAAAGCAGCTCAAAAAAGCTAACGATACCTTAGAGAAACGAGTCGAAGAACGCACCGCAGAACTCTCAGATACGTTGCAAAAGCTCCAGCAGTCCCAAATTCACCTGGTTCAAAGCGAAAAGATGTCGGCCTTGGGCAGCTTGGTGGCCGGGGTCGCCCATGAAATTAACAATCCGGTCAATTTTATTCATGGCAACTTATCCCATCTGCGGAACTACTCTGAAGATCTCGTTGGCTTTATTAGGGGCTTTCAGCAGCACTACCCCAATCCGGTACCTGAAGTTCAAGCCCAGGCCGAAGAGATTGATTTAGACTTTTTGCAAACCGATATTTTCAATGTGCTCTCTTCCATGAAGATAGGCACCGACCGCATTCGTCAAATTGTGCTGTCCCTGCGCAACTTTTCCCGCCTGGATGAGGCCGAATTTAAAGATATCGATATCCACGAAGGGCTCGATAGCACCCTGCTAATTTTGCAGCATCGCTTAAAAGGCCAGACCAGCGGCTCGGGCGAAATCAAAGTCGTTAAGCACTATGGCACTCTGCCGCTTATACAGTGCTATCCCGGTCCTTTAAATCAGGTTTTTATGAATATTTTGGCAAATGCCATTGATGCCCTAGAAGAACGCGGTAGTCAGACTTTAAACCTGCCCCCCGACTAGGTGCCCGCCATCACAATCTCAACCAAAATGGTTGCTGGAGAGTCCGTGCGGATTGAAATTCAAGACAATGGCCCAGGCATTTCAGAGAAAAACCGTCAGAAAATTTTTGAACCCTTTTTCACCACAAAAGCCGTGGGAAAAGGCACGGGTATGGGCATGTCCATCAGCCATCAGATTATTACTCAGCACCACGATGGTCAGTTAAAGTGTCACTCTCAACCTGGAGAAGGTACAACTTTTATTATTCAAATTCCAGCTTTTCAAAAGGTCGCTGTGGCAGCATAGCCACAGTCGAATGACCTGATTTATGGCTAAAGTAATTACGATCGCCCCCGGAGAAACTGGTGTCATCTTTCGCCGCAACTTCAGCAGTGTGCCGATGGTGTTTCGCTTCCATGCCGAAGCGGCTGACGGTCAACTCCCAAATGGTGAGGTTAAAATTCAAGGCTCCAACTGGGTCTTTCCAAAAGCGCCCGTGATTAAACCGCTTCAAACCGACAATATAGCCCAGGCCGGCTACTGGGACACGTTCTTTTCAGTGTCAGTTACCGCTCACAAGGCTGTATCCATTACGCTGCCGTCTACAGGTATTCCGGGGCGATCGCTGCTGTTGATCGCGGGAGCGGTGGCAGCAGTGTTGATCGCTTCAATCGCCATTGTAGTGATCAGCCAGTAAACTTTTAAGCCGTGCCAAAAGTGCGATCGCCCGCATCCCCCAATCCAGGCACAATAAAGCCCTGGTCATTGAGCCCTTCATCAATCGCCGCCGCAAAAATATTTAAACTTGGATACGCTTCTGCCAGCTTTTGCAGCGCTTGGGGCGAGGTCACCACAGAGATAATCCGCACATTGGCCGGATCGATGCCGCGCTGGGTTAGCTCTTTCATTGCCGTTGTAATCGTGCCCCCGGTGGCTAGCATCGGCTCACTAATTAACAGCCGAGTCTCTCCATCAAACTGCTCAGGCAGCTTATTGAGATAGCAGGTGGCTTCCAGGGTTTCCTCATTACGGGCAAAGCCAACATGGTAAACCGCCGCCAACGGCAGCAGCGCCTGCGCCCCCTCCATCAGCGCTAGCCCGGCCCGCAAAATTGGCACAATGGCCACAGGCACCTCCGGATTGACAAATGTGGCCGGACTCGGCCCCAGGGGCGTTTCAATGGTAGAGTCCATCGTCGGTAGCCAGTCGCGAATAGCCTCATAGGTGAGCCAGCGGCCTAGCTCAGTCATGGCGCTGCGAAATAACACTGAAGGAGTAGCCCCATCCCGCGCGACGCCAAGCCAATGTTTAATCAGAGGGTGGGGCGGAACGTAAACGCGCAGTTGCAAAGCCATGGCTATTTAGAATGCTGCTAGATAAATCTGCATTATCATACTGCGTTGTTGCCCATTACTCACAATAGCTAAGCTGTTCTAAGGCGTACTGGGTTAACGGTTCAAACCCGATTGCCTCACCAATTTCCGCTGCCGATTGAAACACCACTTTCGCATCGTCCAAACGCTTTAGAGCCAGATACGCAGGGCCAATAAACAGTACCAAATTACGACCCTGACTGTATCTGGCTCCAATCGCCTGATAAATTTCCTGCGCTGCCAAACACGCCTCTAAGCCTTTGTCCGCATCCTGCAATGATCCCAGTCCCTGCAGCGTGTTGGCCTCCCCCAGCCGA
>JBCDFX010000303.1:0-5422 GCA_039177155.1 Cyanobacteria bacterium P01_H01_bin.119 | reverse complement strand
GTGGCGGTGATCGCCTTTAGCCCCGACGGGCAGACCGTCATCAGCGGCGGTGAGGACGGCAATGTGCGCTTTTGGAACGCTGACGGTACGCCCCAGGACGAGCCCTATTCAGTTCACACTGGGCACGTTACCGCCCTAGCCATTAGCCCCGATGGGCAGCAGGTCGCTAGCGGTGGTGCAGACGGGCAACTGCGCCTGTGGAACCAGGCTGACGGAGACTTTGAAGAAGCGATCGCGGCCCATCCAGAGGGGATTAGCGCCGTCGCCTTCCACCCGGCAGATGGCACCATTGCCACTGCCGGGGACGACGGTATTCGACTTTGGCAGGCGAACGGAGAGGCGATCGCAACACCGATCACAGACTTAGCTAATCCACCCAGTTCCCTGACCTTTAGCCCCGACGGTGAGCGAATCATTGCGGGAGATATCTCTGGCACACCCCAGCAGTGGGACCGACAGGGCAACCCAATTACGCCGACCACAGATAGCGAGAACCCGCCCGTTGAGCCACCTGCCGAGGCAGAGGTCGATGCTGAGGCAACAGATTCAATCGATTGGCTAGCGATGTGGCAATCCCTGCCGCTTTGGCTACGCTGGGGCCTGCTGCCAGTATTGGGGCTGGTGCTGATTGTAGGCGCAGCTCTCTGGGGCGGCGATCGCCGCCCCTCTGAGAATGAAGTCGGGGACGATACCAAGTTCGAAGGCATTGATAATTTTGACGATGGAGACAATGGGACCGCTGATACTCCAGCCGATCCCCCAGACCTACCGCCTGCACCCAGGCTAAACTCCCTCGGCGTTCGCTTGAGCGACGCCAAAGCAGCTTTAGCAGAGAGTGTGGAGCTGGCCAAAGCTGGAGACCTAGAGGCCGCCCTGGGCCAAGCCCATAGGGCCATTGAAGCCGCCGATGTGGAGCGCCTTAAGGCTCTGGCGGCAGGGGCAAGCGCTTCGGGGGTTATCACCATGTTGATGCAGGGGCTGACTCAGCGCAGCCGCATTTTGGAGCGATTGGGCCGCCACGAAGACGCGATTAACAATCTGGATACGGCCTTAGGCTTTGACCCCGAAGACCAGGACGCGATTGCTCTTAAAGATCAGCTGCTGGCCGGCGCGGGAGCGGTAGGAGCAGCCAGCGTACTATTTGAGCGGGCTGAACAGCTGATCCAGACCGACGACTCCAGCGCTGCCCCAGATAAAACGGACAAACAGAACGAATCAGCAAACGATCCTCTCAGCCAGGAGAGACCGTTAGATGCTGACGGGCATTTGGATAAAGAGCTTATGGGTCAAGGCGGCGTAGATAATCCCGACAGCGATCGCGCCGATCACCCTGACGGCACCGCCAATGGGCTAACCGATATTCAACCGAGCGACGAAGGCCTCGACGACTTGAACTTTTCAGATGCTGGTGACTTGAATGCTGGTGACTTGAATGCTGGTGACTTGGATGCTGGTAACTTGGATGCTGGTGACTTGGATGCTGGTGATTTGGACAGCTTGGGGAATGATGCCGACGTGCCGCCGGATTTACTGGTCGCGATCGCCGAGTTGCCTGATGCTGCCCAAACCCTGCCTTGGATCACCATGACCCCAGAGAGTACAGAGGTCTTAGCAAAAGCCACAGCTACAGGCGATGCCGTCAACTCTCCGGAGCAAGCTAATGACTTACCTGCCGACGTTGCTGCCGCGTTTGCCGCGCTGCCGATCGATGCAGCAGAATCAGAGACAGCTTCACATACCGCGCCAGATATTCCTTCAAATCCCTTAGCGCCATCAGCAGAAGCTGAGTCCCTCGGTGCCGTCAGACAAGTAGATATTCCTGATCAGAGCGATCAGAGCAATCAAGACATAACTACGGCCCCTGCCAGCCTGTTAGATTGGCCCGATAGCACACCATCTGATGATGTATCAGATGAGGGGACAGATCCCTCTGCATCGGAGCAAGTGCCTGCAGACTTACAGGCCATGCTCAAAACCATTCCAGCCGATACCCAGACCCTCCCTTGGGTGGATATGACGCCTCAAACTCAGCCACTAAGTGCTGCAGGGGCCACTGTAGCCGAGCGCAGCCTGGATGAAAAAAATCAGGTCACCCTGGCGCCCTGCAATACTCGCTGGGCCTACGTATCTTGGCAACTTACCGAAAAAAGCCGCACCCAGCTGCAGCAGCCCGACGCTCAGCTTGCCCTAAGGCTTTACTCGGTTTCGACGGGTGATAAGGAAGATAAAGCAGCCGATACAGAACGCCATTTTCAGCAGCACGAATGCTACGACCTGGCGCGGGAGTGGTATTTGCCAATTCCCAATCTGAATCAGGATTATCGAGTAGAAGTGGGATATTTCAATGCGGATAAGCGCTGGCAGCCCCTAGCCCAGTCCCCAGCGGTTTATTTCCCTGATTTGGCATAGCGCAAGTCCTGCTGCAAGCCGCAGAAAGGTTCGGGCAGGGTTGGGAGTCAAATTACTTCTGCGCTTACAACTCCAGCGACATTAAATGCGGTGAGCAATGATTTCTTCCCTATTTCGCTGCTTCAGCCAGTTCAGGCTGCTTTGATAAGCGCCCGTCTTCCATATAAACGATCCGATCGGCAATATCCAAAATGCGATTATCGTGGGTCACTAGCAGAATCGTGCAGCTTTGCTGCTGGGCTAAATCGTGCATAATATTCACCACGTCACGGCCTGATTTGCTGTCTAAGGCAGCGGTGGGTTCATCGGCCAGTACAATCTTGGGTCGGCTGACCAGGGCACGAGCGATCGCCACCCGCTGCTTTTGCCCCCCGGATAAATCTGCTGGATAGTAGTCAATCCGCTCCGCCAGGCCAACTAGATCTAGCATTTCGGCAGCCCGCCGATGACGCTCGGCTCTGGAAAAAATACCGTGAACTTCTAACCCCATTTGCACATTTTGTAGCGCCGTTAAGCTGCCATGCAAATTGTGAGCCTGAAAGATATAGCCGTTATGGCGTCTGGCTTGGATCAGGTCATTTTCACTTGCACCACAAATTTCATGACCGACCACCTGTAAGCTGCCCGATTGAGCCGATCGCAGACCGCCAATTAGGGTCAATAGCGTTGTTTTGCCCGAGCCGGATGGCCCGGTCATAATCACAATTTCACCGGCAGAAATTTCCAAATTGATATTAAAAAGCGCCTGCTTTTGCAGTTTGCCAGAGCCAAAGAAGTGATCGAGATTTTTGACGATGATAGAGGAGTCGGGCATGGGAGTGGTTTAAAAGATGTCTGCTGGGTCAGCGGCCTGGAGTTTGCGGGTGGCGATCGCACCGGAAGCGCCGCACATGATAAAGGTGAGGGTCAGCACGGTAAAGGCGCGGCTGACGGGCATGGCAAGGGGCAGGGCGGTGGCGGCGGCGGTGAGTTGATAGAGGCCGAAGGCGGCGGCAAGTCCGGGGACAAAGCCCAGTACGGACAAAATAATCGCCTCCTCAAACACGATGCCGAGCAGATAGCTGTTGCGATAGCCCATTGCACGGAAGGTGGCATATTCGCCCAGGTGACTGTTTACATCGGTGGAGAGCACCTGGTAGACAATCACAATGCCCACGATGAATCCCATTGCCGACCCCAGGCCAAAGACGACGCCGATGGGGGATTCAGACTGGATTTCGTTTAGCTCAAAATCGACGTACCCTTCGTGGGTAAAGACTTGCACATCGCCGGGCAGGCGCCCCTCCAAATCGGCCCTGACTTGTTCGGGGTCAGCATCGGGCGCTAGAGAGATTAGACCCATGCTGACAACGCCGGCTTCTCGACGGGGAAACAGGCGCAAAAAGTTTTGGTCGCTGGTGATCAGCGCGCCATCATCAGCAAACGAGGCGCCAACTTCAAACAGTCCGGTAACCGTCACGGTGCGCAGCCCAATTTCAGTGGTGACGGTTTCACCGGCTGCCACCTGGGCAATCACATCTTGGTATTCGCCCCGAGACGCCTGGTCAAACAAGACCCGATCTGGCAGCTGAATCGCGTTTAGCTGGGCGTTGACATCTGGCAGGTTAAGGGCAGGGTAGTTAGGGTTTTGCCCCACCACCAGCATGGATGTTTCTTCACGCGTTTGGGGATTGCGCCACTGCACTGAGCCGATGTAAAGCGCGTTAGCGGCGGCAACTCCTGGCACGTCTAGTGCCTGATACAGGCGGCGGCGGGAAAAGGTGCGCAACTGTCCAAAGTTGGTTGCCTGGGTGCTGATAATGACCAAATCGGTGTCTATGGCCCGGGGGTATTGGGTGTTGCTGCTGTAGAGCGCGTCAGCGAAGCCTAGCTGCATAAAGATCAAAATATCGGCGAAGGTGATACCGGCGATCGCAGTTAATAGTCTCATGCGGTCATGCTTTAGCTGCAGCAGGCCCAGCGGAGTGCGATCGCGCAGGATGTTAAGGAGTTTGAGGGGACGCATAGCGGGTAGGGAATCGGGAATAGTCGCAGGTTTTAAGACATAGGGTGGGCAATTGAGCCAAATCGAACTAGAAATTGAGACCAATTATTGCCCACCAATCTCAACTAAAAACAAACGGGAACAAGGACTAGGGAACACACAACGGGGAGTAAACCATGAACCCAACTCAATCCACGCGAATCGTGGCGGTAACTTGCAAATTTGTCAGCCCGGCGACCCGTTGGCTGGTCGCTTCATCCAAATTGATATGGACTTCGATGACCCTAGCGTCGATATTGGCAGCGGGGTCTTCGTTGACCACTTGCTGGGGTTCAATTTGTAAGCCAATGCGCTCGACAGTCCCCTGGAGCGGCTCCGGCAGCACAGGAGAGGTGATTTCAGCAGTTTGACCCATCGCCACTTGAGCAATATCGCTCTGGTAAACCTCAACAATCACCTGCATTTGTTCAGTTTGCCCCACAACGACAATACCTTCGTCAGCAACCCGTTCACCAGGGCGGCTGTGAATTTTGAGGATTTGTCCATCAATAGGCGATCGCACCGATGTCTGGGCCAAATTGGCTTCCGCTTCGGCAACGGCGGCGATCGCGGCCTCGACTTCGGCTTCGGCGGTAGCAATATCGACCGGGCGCACTTCGGCGATGCGATTGAGGGTGGCGCGGGCCTGCTCAATTTGCTCAAGGCTAGTGCTGCGAGTTCGATCGAGGGCGGCTTCGGCTTCCTGTAGCTGGCGCTGGGCGGTGGTGTAGGTTAGCGCTCTGGCATCGTGCTCCGAAGCGGATATAGCACCTTGCTGGTAAAGCGATTCGTAGCGCTGGTATTCGGCGCGGGCGTTATTGACTTCCGCTTCTAGGCGGGCAATGGTGGCCTGCTGGGTGCTGATATCACCGGTTTGAGCGGCCTGTAGGCGAGCAATTTCCGCCTGCTGGGCGGCTATTTCACCCGTGCTGGCCCCGGCCTGCACCCGAGCCAGCTGGGCACGGGCAATCTGCACCTGCTCCTCAGCCC
>JBCDFX010000302.1:0-5468 GCA_039177155.1 Cyanobacteria bacterium P01_H01_bin.119 | reverse complement strand
TTGACGTAAGAGCCAACATAAAACAAACCAAACTTCATGCCGGTATACTCGGTTTGGTAGCCGGCTACCAGCTCCTCTTCTGCCTCCGGCAAGTCAAAGGGCAAACGCTCACACTCAGCCAGGGCGGAAATCCAGAAGATTAAAAATCCAACTGGCTGTCGCCAGATATTCCAGCCCAAAATGCCGTAGCCAGACTGCTGGTTCACAATGTCAATGGTGCTAAGACTGTTGGACATCATTACAATTGCCAGCACCGCCAAAGCAAGGGGGATTTCATAACTAATCGATTGAGCAGCAGCCCGCAGCCCCCCCAACAAAGAATATTTATTGTTAGATGAGTAGCCAGACATTAGCAGCCCGATAGGCTGAATACTGGAAATTGAAATCCACAGAAAAATGCCGACGCCGATATTTGAAATAATCAGATCCTGACCGAAGGGGACAACCAGAAAAGATAAAAATACCGGAATGACCACGATGGCCGGCCCTAGGGTAAATAGCCAAGGGTCTGAATCAGCTGGGGTGATGTCTTCTTTAAGCAGCAGCTTAATACCATCGGCAGCAGCCTGAAGGGTTCCCAAGGGGCCGGCGTACTCAGGGCCAATGCGCTGCTGAGCCGCTGCCGAAATCTTTCGCTCGAGCCAAACGGTGACAAAGATGCTTACCGTTGCGGCAACTAACATTAGCGTCATCGGTAGGGGCACCCAAACCGCCTTGGCGGCTCCTTGGGGTAGCCCTAGCTCCATTAGAGCTTTGATAAACGTACCCTGGAGATCAATCCCCTGCTCCATAGTGCCCCGCAGCTTTGTAAACATTCGTTGAGACTCTGTGTCTAGTATAACCGTCGATTGACCCTCCGCAGGCTGAAATGGCGCGAATATCAGACTATTGGCATTGGCCTTACTTATCTCGAAGATTGAGTTTGGAAATCATCCTGGGGTCTTAAGTGGTGTCCCCTCCGACTGTGGGAGCCAAACAACAATCATCGCTTGATCGTAAATCCGGACAGCTCCGCCAAATCCGCTGGCAGTACCTGATGTTGCACTACCTGGGTTACTTGGGCAGCAGGGGATCCCTGAGCGGCCCACTGTTTGAGAGCGGCGATCGCTTCAGAATTACCCATTGCCAAAATTTCAACGGTGCCGTCAGGTAAATTTTTTACGTAGCCATTAAGCCCCAATTTTGTCGCTTCTATTTGGGTGTGATAACGAAAGCCAACGCCCTGGACAGTGCCATAAACGGTCAGTTTGATGCTTTCCATAAAATCTTGTGACGGAAGAATATTGTGAGGGATGGGGCGCTCAATCAAATAAATCTAGCGGGAATGGACCGTAGGTGCCCCCGATCTCCTCAGCATCGGACGCATGAAAGGTGACCAGAACCCCCCGCGATCGTCCCGTATAGCTGTCTAAATACCACTGCCCATTTAGGGTGTTGAATTTAAGGTAAACGCTGCCAGAGCGCTCCGGAATTTTTAGATTCACCGTAATCCCAAACGCCCGTAGATAGGCTTCTAAACTCACCCTGGCGCTATCTAAATCTTCAGCGCAGACGCCCAGAGTTTCATAGTCTGCCAACTGATCGAAAGTTTGCAGCACTTGGCAAATTCTGCTCCGAGTCGAGGCATCTAACGTCGGGGGGCAATCGAAGCGACTATAGGGCAGCAGCATTCGGCGCTGCGATCGCAGATCCTGCGGCGTCACCTCTCCAGAGCCCCCAGAGGGTATCTCAGCGGAATCTTGATTAGTGGACATGCTTAGCCCTGCCTATCGCTGGTTGCATCATAAGCCGATTCGGGATTACTAAATACAGCTTTTAATGGGTTTTTAGGCAGCTAGCGAACACTCTCTAAGCACCGGGAGACCCCATTTTTTGTACCTAAGTGCATCTATGACGACTTATCAAGTTCGCGTTGTCGATATTCCCGCCGACGAACGTCCCCGAGAGCGACTGCTGCGCCACGGCGCTAAAAATTTGGCCACGGCGGAACTGCTTGCGATTTTGCTGGGCACCGGTCAAGGTCCAGGCCGGCTATCGGCGGTGGGGCTAGGTCAATATATTTTGCAAACCCTAGGCCAAGATCAGCGCGATCCTCTGGTGACCATGCGGGATTTATCTGCGGCTCAGCTAATGGATATTCCCGGCATTGGTGCGGCTAAAGCAACCGCAATTTTGGCGGCCCTGGAACTGGGTAAGCGGGTGCTGCAGACCCGTCCCCCCGACCGCACGGTAGTAGACGATCCCACCGTGGCAGCGGCAGCCCTGAGTCATGAGCTAATGTGGCAAACCCAGGAGCGATTTGCCGTCATCTTTTTGGATATCAAGCACCGAATTTTGGGAACCCGGGTGCTAACTATTGGCACCGCTACTGAAACGCTGGCCCATCCCCGCGATATTTTTCGAGAGATTTTGCGACATGGGGCAACGCGGGCAATCGTGGCCCATAATCATCCATCGGGCAATTTGGAGCCTAGCCCTGAGGACATCAGCCTAACTCAGCAGCTGATCGAAGCCGCAGAGATTTTGGGTGTTCCCGTGTTAGATCACCTGATTTTGGGCAATGGCGATTTTCGCAGCCTTCGTCAAACCACATCGCTGTGGGAATAGTTGGCGATTTGCACTGCCCCAGTTCCCATGTTAGATTGACAGCCCAAGGGCAATTAGCACAGTGGTAGCGCGCTTCCTTCACACGGAAGAGGTCACTGGTTCGAACCCAGTATTGCCCATTTCTGAAATACTGAGGCATCTCTCATCTGGGAGCGCAGAAAACTACAAAATTTGCGATCGCGGCCTACGTTAAAGGATCGAATCTATAAATAACCTCTAAATAGCCTTTGGCACTGCCTGGGCGGGTATAAGGCGAGACATTGCGCCCGCCGCGGGTACCTCTACAAAATCCGCGATGTTATGCTTCGTCTTTTGATAATGACTCCGAATTCTGGTTGAAGTGCAGCATTATAGATGTAGCTTTCTATGATTCCTCGTAAACGTCTCGATATCAGCTGGAGCGACTTGTTAATAGGGGTAGGCTACTGCTTAGGCCGGGGGGCAGGGCAGTTTACGGAGACCCAAGTCGAGCAACTTGCGGTCCCAAGGTCTAGCCTGGTGTGTCTATCCGTGCGGAGTGGATTTGCTGCTCTTCTGCAAACCCTTAGCTTTGGGCCGGGAACTGAGATCTTAGTCTCGGCGATACCATTCGCGGCATGATCCGCATTATTGAGGCTTATGGTTTGGTGCCCGTCCCTGTTGATACCAATATGGCCGAGCTAAGCGTTGAGCCTGAGTCTCTGACGAAAGCTGTCACCGAGCGATCGCGGGCGATTCTGGTGGCGCACCTGTTTGGTTGTCGAATGCCGATGGAGCCAATTCTGCAATTTGCCCAGAAATATCAGCTTTTGGTGATTGAAGACTGCAGCTAAAGGAGCTTTTGAACAGTTTCTCTATCTGCCTGTTGATGTGGGTCTATCTTTTGAGGATACTGAGCAATTAGCTGCTACGTTGACGTCATATGGCTTAAAGTAGGTCGGCTAAAAGAATTTGTCTGTCGTAAAAGCGATCGCATTTCTCATTAACACCTAAAATGGCGTTACAAGCCAACATAAGCTTCCTACATGAATTCTGTTTATCACCCGCCGCTAATCTCGCAGACAAAATATATCAAAAAGCTTCACCCTTTGATACCTGCACAAGCCTTCTTACCAACCCGCCATACGCTCTATATATTGCTGATCAATCTAGCAATTTTGATTTTAGGATTTGGAATTTCAAGCTATCTCAACCAATGGAGCATTTACTATTTAATCTGCTTTTTACCCTTTAGCATCATCATGGGAAATAGCGTTGTTGTTGTGCTGTTTAGCACCCATGATCTGCTACATGGTAAATCTATCAAGAATCCGCGCTTAAGGTATCTGTTGAGTTTCTTTGGTCTAGCAATGCTGTGGATGCCACCGACGCTTTGGCAATCGGTGCATAATCAAGAGCATCATAGTAAAACAAACTCAATCAATGACCCCGATCGCAACTACCTAGCAACCCAGCCAAACACCTGGGGCAAGTGGATTCAACATCAATTTGTTCCGTCTCAAGATGTAAATCCTGTGCTACTGATGATTGGTATGGCCCATTCTTGGGGTATTCATACCCTGCGTAATCTGACCTCAGTAGTGTTTTTTAACGATGGTCTAGCAGAGTATCCTCCGGCTGCCTTTCAGGTTACAAGGCGAAAAAGGCGAGCGATCGCTCTAGAATGGCTTCTGCTGATTGTTTTGCACGCGAGTATTTTGGCTTATCTAAATTTCAGTCCAATACAGCTGTTGTTGGGCTATTTTTTACCCATTTGGATTGGGCATAGTGTTGTCATGTTCTATGTCTATACCAATCATATGATGTGCCCAATGACCGATGTTAACGATCCTTTGGTTAACAGTGTTTCGCTGAGAGTTCCTAAGATCTTTGATGTGTTGCATCTCAACTTTTCCTATCATACAGAGCATCATCTTTTCCCAAATATGAATCCTGACTACTATCCGCTTCTCCAAGAGCTGATACAGCAAGAATACCCTGGCCGGCTAAATTTACTCGATGCTACAAAAGCCTGGTCAATTTTAATGAAAACGCCGCGTCATTACCAAGACAATGTGACTTTTGTCGATTGGTTCGGCAATCACCCGATTCCATGTCCATCGATGAAAGAAGGCGGGCTTCGCTAGCTTGTGAAGGCTTTCGCGCCACCTCAGCCCTGATGATAAACCACTTCACAGTTCACAGATCTGCAGCAGATAGACGCCCTTCGATGGGTTCATATTCGTCTTCAAGCAGCCAGTTTTGGGCTTCGTCGTAGCTGGGGCTGGCAAAGACGACTTTATAGTTTTCGGCGGGATCGTGGATACGGCAGTTGCCGGAGAGATCGCTGAGCAGGAGTAGGATGTAGGGCGGTGACAACATCGGGTCAATCCAGACTTCGGCGAAGCTCCAATCATTGCTAGCTGGGTCGAGTGCGGGGGATGACGTGATATCGGTTTGCTGCATCGATCTTGATCTCTCCATAAAACAGTGAGGTTCTTGAGCCGTCAGTTGGATCAATCCTGTAGCCGATTGGTGATGTGAAGAATAGGCCGTAGCGATCGTAGCCTCGAACAGTTCCAGTAAATTGCCCTTCGGCAATGAGGATCTGCGCGACTCTTTCCATTGTGGCGCGATCGCTGAGAACGTAAGCAGATCGACCTCGCCTGAGAAGCCGCTGTACCTGTGGTGTGTCGGGTAAATGCTTGGCGGTGTGCCTGGAGTCGAGAACAATCTCGCGATGGACGCCAACCATGAAAGAGAACTTTTTCTGTCAAATCTTACATGGAGTTGGGGCTAACGGTTGTATGGGGAATCGCACTACAAGATTGCCCCGACAGTAACGACGCTCAATGCGCTGTAGCTCGGTGGACGGCAGCACTTGAATTAATGGTGCATTTGCT
>JBCDFX010000301.1:0-5504 GCA_039177155.1 Cyanobacteria bacterium P01_H01_bin.119 | reverse complement strand
CTTCGATCGCTTCCTTGGGATTAGGGTAATACTGCTGATAGAGCCGAATCATATTCAGTAAATCTTGGGCATATTCGCGCACATGGCCCAGATTGCCGTGAATAAAGCTGACTGGATTGTTGATTTCATGGGCAAGCCCGGCCACCAGTTGACCTAGGCTCGACATTTTTTCACTTTGGATTAGCCGAGTTTGAGTTGTTTCAAGCTTCTCAAGTGTGGCTTCTAACTCAACTGTGCGCTGGCGCAGTGCAGCTTCAGATTGGCGGACGGCTTCCTCAGCTTGTTTCTGATCGGTAATGTCTTGGTAAGTGCACAGAATGCCCATTACTTCCCCTCTTTCATCAAATAGGGGAACCTTATTGGTAACGCTCCAGATCATGCTGCCATCGGCCCGATACCGATTTTCGACGGTGTTAATTTCCGCCTCACCTGATGCAATGACTCTGCGATCGCACTCACTGTAGAATACAGCTTCCTCATCTGACCACGGCAAATTCCAGTCCTGCTTGCCAAGAATATCCTCTGAGGAGTTTAGCCCCGCAGCTTTAAGAAAGTGAGCATTGCCCCCCTGATAAACACATTCTCGGTCTTTCCAAAAAATCATCTGAGGGATATTGTCCATTAACAGTTTCTGGAACTGCTTAGAGGCTTTCAACTCCTGCTCAGACTTGCGAAGATTTTGTTCAATCAGCTTGCGGTCTGCAATTTCAGCCTGGAGCTTTTGATTAATAGCCTCTAGTTCCTGCGGACTTTTTAATGCCAGTGCCAGTGGAATCAGCGGAATTAGTTGCCACCCGGTATAGAGCGATACTGCTGCTGTAAGCGCTTTCATCGTGCCGGATAGCCAGTAGTTAGGGTGCCATAGGGTCCAAACGGCAAACAGGTGGGTTAACCCACAGCACACAATAAATGCCCCGAACAGCAGAAAAATGCCGACAAACGGTAAATCTTTACGCTGGCGGGTGAAATATAGTAGCCCCAGAGGAATTGAAAAATAAGCCAGCGCGATTAGCCCATCGGAGATGACATGGAGACCGACCAGTCTTGGCTGCCACAGATAGCAATGTCCATGGGGAACAAACTGTTGGGACGCGAGTAACAGCATAGAAACTAATTCGGCTGACAACAAACCCGAAGCGGGGCAAACAGAAGCATCGAGCTTAGCTTAGTGAAAGCATTCCCAAAAATTCGATTTGTCATCAGTCATGGACGCGAACGTGACGTTTCTCGGTGCTAGCCTTTTAAGGCGCTGTCGAGAATGCTGCGTGCGGTTTCGGCTTGGGAGCGGGCATCGCGGTAGCGTAGGTTGCTCTGAGCAAATTGTTTTAGGGTTTTGAAACCGTCCTTAAGGCTGGCGATTTGCTCGTCGGTAATGGGCTGGTCGGTAAACAGCAAATCGACCAGTTCTCGAACTTTTAAGGCGTCGGTTCGCGAGCTCTGGGTTTTAACCTTAAGCGTTGCGAGCTGGCTGAGAATTTGTACGGCTTCCGTCACGGCATCTTCATCGCGCTGTACCGCTGGGGTCGGCGCTGGATCTTGCACGGTAATAAACTGCTGAGGGTCAAACCCGTCAGAGAGGCTGGTGGGCAGCTTACCTTCATCCATTAGGCTCACCAGATGATCCATTGCTTTGTCGCGGGCTTTTTTAGAATCTTTGCCGGGAACAGGGATCACGACTTCAGGGCTTTGGGCAAGGGTGTATTGAACCATGGCTTTGTGGTGCATCGGCTATAGTTTATATGTACTAAAATATAGCTTATGGTTGCGCTGTTGCGATCGCGCCGTCAGCAAAATTGCCATAACTCTTTATCATGCGTATTTGCCTTATCGGATTCTGCTAAAGGGTTTTGACGGGTGAGGGATGAATCCAATGTTCTAGAACGGGTAGGAAACTTTTATCCCTTAAACTGCTGGGCGTAAAACTGGGCATAGCGTTCTCTTCGAGCCAGCAGTTCCTCATGGGTGCCAGATTCAATCAAAGTGCCTCGCTCCATCACCACAATTCGATCGGCCCGGCGGACAGTGGCCAAGCGGTGGGCGATGATAAATACGGTGCGATCGCGCATAAGTCGCTCTAACGCTTCCTGTACGAGCGCTTCCGATTCAGAATCGAGGGCAGAGGTCGCCTCATCTAAGATCAAAATTTTGGGATCGAGCAGAACGGCGCGGGCGATCGCCACTCGCTGGCGCTGACCACCGGAAAGGTTAACCCCCCGCTCGCCTACCCAGGTGTGATAGCCCTGGGAAAACTGGCTAATAAAATTGTGGGCATTGGCAATTTTTGCGGCCTGCTGCACCGCGTCTAAGTCAAAGTTGGATTGACCAAAGGCAATATTTTCGGCAATGGTGCCCGAAAACAGTACGCAGTCTTGGGGCACAATCCCAATCTGTCGCCGCAGGCTTTTCAGGGTGATATCGCGGATATCGTAGCCGTCAATTAAGATTTGCCCCGATTGAGGATCGTAAAAGCGCGGTAGCAGGTTTACCAGAGTTGTTTTGCCGGCCCCAGAGGCTCCCACCAGCGCAGTGGCCTCTCCCGGCATAACCAGCAGGTTTAAGTTCTTTAGCACCGGCGTATTGGACTTGTAGCAGAAGGTGACTGCTCGGTACTCCACTTTGCCTGAAATCGGCGGCATCATCTTGGCGGTTGGCAACTGGCGCACGGCGGGTTCAACGTCAAACAGTTCAAAAATTCGATCGACCGAGGCTTCCCCTTCCTTAAGCTGACCGTAGTTGTCAATTAGGTGAGAAACCGGATCAATCAACATCAGGGCAGCGGCGACATAACTGCCCAACTGCTCCCCGGTTAAATTGCCGGAGGCGATTTGCCAGCTCCCGGTTAAAAACAGCAGAATAACTACCAGGGCGTACAAAAATCCCACAACCGGATACTGTACGGCTTTGAGCCATTCAGCGGCGTATCTGGCCTGGCGGTTGCGATCGGCTTCTTCACTAAATCGGGCGATCGCGTAGTCTTCGGCAGCAAAGGCTCGAATTAAGCGAATGCCGCTAAAGGTCTCCGTCAACTGGGACGATAAATCAGACACCAAGTTCTGACTGCGGCGGGAGAAGCGCAGCATCCGGTTGCCAAACCAGCCGCCTAACAGCGCTAGCGCAGGCACTAGCACCAGCGCTACCAGGGTGAGCTGCCAGTTGAGATAGAACATATAGCCCAGCACCACCACCAGTTGCAGCACGCAGGGTACCAGATCGTGAAAGACGCGGTTGGTGACTTCGCCGATGCGATCGATGTCTTCTGTCAGCCGGTAGGCCAAGTCCCCTGTTTTGGTCTGCTCAAAATAGGCCAGGCTCAAGCTTTGCAGATGAGCATAGGCCCGTTTTCTCAAGTTAAACGCTACATTTAGCGCGGCTTTAGCCATCAGCGAATCTTGGCCGTACTGGGCGAGCTTGTGAACTAAAAAGCCCCCTACGGTAATGGCTGCGACTCGTGCTAGGGCCACCACTTCCCCTCGCACCAGCAGGGATAACATCCTGCCTGTTAACCACGCTAGCATCGGCCAAAAAGCCGTAAACACTAGGGTGCAAATAAAAGCCTGTAAGATAGTGCGCCACTGCCGTTGAACATAGGGCGCAAGTTGCCAGTAGTTAGAGCGAGTTTTCAGATTTTTCAAAGGTTTCGTAACGCAGCAGGGTGGTTCACTATTCCCATCACGCTACCAGCTTAAGCGGCTTTCCTGCCAGAACCCTTCAGCACGCTAGCTGCGCCGCGATAAAGTCAATCATGAGGTTAAGAATGGCAACGGTTGTAGTTGCAACAGGCAATCCGGGCAAGCTGGCAGAAATGCGGGGCTATCTGGCGGAACTGGACTGGCAGCTCCAGCTTAAACCGACCGATCTGGATATCGCCGAGACCGGCCAAACTTTCGCCGAAAATGCCCGTATCAAAGCCTTGTCGGTCGCGATCGCTATGCGGGTTTGGGCGATCGCTGATGACTCTGGCCTTGCCGTTAAGGCTCTTGACGGTGCCCCTGGGCTGTACTCAGCCCGCTATGGCAAATCAGATCGCGATCGCATTGCCCGGCTGCTGCGAGAGTTAGAGGTTACTGGCAGCGCCGATCGCTCGGCCCAGTTTATCTGTGCTTTGGCACTGGCTCGCCCGGACGGCACTATTGCCGCAGAGGCCGAAGGCATCTGCAGGGGCGAAATCTTAGCTGTGCCTCGCGGTAATGGTGGATTTGGCTACGATCCGATTTTTTATGTTCCAGAGCAGGGCAAAACCTTTGCTGAGCTGACCCCAGATGAAAAAGATCGCATCAGTCACCGGGGGGTTGCCTTTGCCTGTCTTATGCCCCAGCTTAAGGCGTGTGATCCATCAGTTTTATAGCTTTTTCAGATTGATAGTTTTGTTCAGATTGCGGGCTCCAGCCCATCTCACCGACGAAATGACACACTGGAGATAGCCTGTTGTCATTACCGGCAGATGTATGACTCGTCCCATTTATCTCGACTGCCACGCCACTACCCCCGTGGACCCTCGCGTGGTTGAAGCCATGTTGCCCTACTTTACAGAGCATTTTGGCAACCCAGGCAGCATGACCCACGCCTACGGCTGGGAGACAGAAGCGGCCATTAAGCGATCGCGCCAAATTATCGCTGAGGCTATCCATGCCGAACCGGAAGAAATTGTCTTTACCAGCGGCGCAACGGAAGCCAATAATCTGGCGATTAAAGGGGTAGCCGAAGCCTACTTCAGCAAAGGCAGGCACATCATTACCGTGGCTACCGAGCACAGCGCCGTTTTGGATCCCTGCGCCTATTTAGAATCCCTGGGCTTTACGATCACCTATCTCCCGGTACAGCCAGACGGTTTAGTCAATATGGCTGCCCTGACAGCCGCAATTCGCCCGGACACTGTGCTGGTTTCGGTAATGGCGGCAAATAATGAAATTGGCGTGATTCAACCGCTGGCGGAAATTGGCCAAATCTGCCGCGATCGCCGCGTTTTGTTTCACACTGATGGGGCCCAGGCCATTGGCAAAATTCCCTTAAATGTGCAGGCGATGCAGATTGATTTGATGTCCCTAACCGCCCACAAAGTTTATGGCCCCAAGGGTATCGGAGCCCTCTACGTCAGACGGCGCAATCCCCGGGTACAGCTCGCGGCCCAGCTCCACGGTGGGGGTCAAGAGCGGGGTATGCGATCGGGTACCCTGTATCCGCCTCAGATTGTGGGTTTTGCCAAAGCGGTGGAATTGGGGCTGGCAGAATTAGAGGCCGAAGCCGAACGGCTGATTGGGCTGCGCGATCGGCTTTGGCAAGCTCTTTCTCAACTGCCGGATATCACCCTTAATGGTCATCCGATCTGGCGGCTGCCCGGTAATCTCAACGTCAGTATTGACGGGGTTGACGGTTCGGCCCTGCTGCTGGGGCTGCGAACGACTGTTGCTCTGTCATCGGGAGCGGCCTGCAGCACCACAAAAACTGAGCCGTCCCACGTGCTAAAAGCCCTGGGTCACCGCGACGAGCTGGCCTACGCTTCCCTT
>JBCDFX010000300.1:0-5524 GCA_039177155.1 Cyanobacteria bacterium P01_H01_bin.119 | reverse complement strand
GCGTCTGGGCTTTGGGCGGCTGAGTCAGGGCTAATGGTCGCTCTGCTGCTGCTGGTGAATGGAATTGCGGCCTTTAGCGTAGCGCGGGTATTTGGCCTGATGTTTGCCGGTGCAGTGGGGCAGATGACCCTGCGATCGCCGGAACCGATCTGGCTGATTGTGCTGCCGATGGCGATCGCCGCAGGATTTACCCTGCATTTGCCCATTGTGCTAGAGAATGTTGGGCTACTGCCCCAGTGGCAATCCCTTAATGCCGATATGGGGCTATTGCTGATTTGGTCTAGCTTGCTGGGGCTGGGGCTAGGCAGCGTGTTCTATATTGGTCGGCCCATTGCGCCCGGCAAGCTGGTGCCCAGCGTGGTGCAAAATCTGCTGGCCTTTGATTTCTATACCCCCCGGCTATATAACCGCTCTGTGGTGGCCGGGATAGCCGGACTGTCTCAGGTGACCGACTGGCTCGATCGCTATCTGGTAGACGGGCTGGTGAATTTTGTTGGACTGGCCTCTGTATTTAGTGGAGAAGCCCTGAAATACAGTAACAGCGGGCGATCGCAGTTTTATATCCTCACCATTTCTGCAGGTGTGGTGCTACTGGCCATCCTAATGAGCTGGCGCTATCTCCCCGCCCTGCTGGTCGTCCCCGCTGCTCTGTGGTAAAGCCCGC
Source organism: Cyanobacteria bacterium P01_H01_bin.119 (assembly GCA_039177155.1). GTDB lineage: Bacteria > Cyanobacteriota > Cyanobacteriia > Phormidesmidales > Phormidesmidaceae > JBCBZT01. The sequence continues at coordinate 4,860 of JBCDFX010000300.1, read as the reverse complement.
CAAATTTTGAACTTTGAAATTTGAATTGTCCAAAGAGCGACTCTCTAACCTTCACTCCATCGAGCAATGCTAAGCCTTCTCATCTGGCTCCCTGTCCTAGGTTCTCTGCCCATCGTCTTCTTCCCGAAGCTGACCGCACAGCAGGCGCGGACTGGGGCAATCGCGATCGCGGCCCTGCCCCTGGGCTGGACGGTTTATCTGTTTACCCAATTTGATCTGACCAATCCCGGATTTCAGCTCCAAGAGGTTCTGCCCTGGATTCCCCAACTGGGGCTAAATTACAGCCTGGGGCTGGATGGCCTATCGCTGCTGATGGTGGCTCTCAACAGCCTGATTACAAGCATTGCCCTGTGGAGCAGCCGCGCCGATATGGAGCGACCTCGGCTATTTTATGCGCTGATGCTGCTGGTCAGCGGCGGCGTAGCGGGTGCTTTTTTGGCTCAGAATCTGCTGCTGTTTTTCTTGCTCTACGAAGTTGAGCTAGTGCCCCTCTACTTATTAATTGCCATTTGGGGGGGTGAAAGGCGCAGCTACGCGGCGACTAAATTTTTGCTCTACACCGCATTGTCTGGGGCGCTGATGTTGGCGGGCTTCCTGGGGATAGTCTGGCTGACAGAAGGGACTGACTTTGCCTACACTCCGGCTCTGGGGCAAAGCCTGCCGCTGGTGGCTCAGGTGATTTTGCTGGGGGTGCTGCTGGTGGCCTTTGGCATCAAAATTCCGCTGGTTCCCTTCCACACTTGGCTACCCGATACCTACGTGGCGGCTTCAACACCCGTAGCCATGATTTTGGGAGGTGTGTTAGCCAAGCTCGGCACCTACGGCCTCTTTCGCTTTGGCCTAGGCATGTTTCCAGAAGCCTGGTCGCTGCTGGCCCCTTACCTAGCGGTGTGGGCGTCAATTAGCGTGCTGTACGGGGCGGTAACCGCGATCGCTCAAAAAGATATCAAACGTATGGTGGCCTATAGCTCCATTGGGCATATGGGCTATGTGCTGCTAGGCGGTGCGGCGCTGACCGATTTAGCCCTGACCGGAGCTGTGACTCAGATGGTGTCCCACGGCATTATTTTGGCGATTTTGTTTAATCTGGTGGGCCTAGTAGAAGCTAAGGTAGGCACCCGCGAGCTAGATGTGCTCAATGGCCTAATGAACCCGGTAAGAGGACTGCCCATGACCAGTGCTCTGCTGGTTTTGGGCGGTATGGCCAGTGCCGGAATTCCAGGCTTAGTTGGCTTTGTCACTGAGTTTTTGGTATTTCAGGGCAGCTATGCCACCTACCCGATTCAAACTCTAGTTTGCGTTATTGGCACTGGATTGACGGCGGTTTATTTTGTGATTTTGCTGAACCGCACCTGTTTTGGCAAGCTAGACAATGCGATCGCCTACTTTCCTAAAGTCTCATTTGCCGAACGGTTCCCGGCCATAGTGTTGGCGGCCCTAATCCTATTTTTGGGGATTCAGCCTAACTGGCTCGTGCGCTGGGGTGAGCCGACTGCTACTGCAATGGTGGCAGCAGTGCCCCCAGAGATTCGAGAGCTGAACGCGATCGCGCTATTTGAACCCAGCAGTTGGAAACGCAGCCCGGTTGCAACGGTTAATGCAGAGGACTCTATCTCCGCCGTGCCGAGAATGCCCTCTGCAATTTGATGAAATCGCCTTTTTCCTTGGCTGAGTGAGGGCGAACAGCCCGTCCGCCCCGATCTATTCTCTCGACCCGCGACTTAACAGAACTATGCCAACCACCCTTGCTCCTACCCTGATTCCGCCCTCTACCCATCCCTACGCTGACGTTATCCATCGGCTAGAGGCTGGCGGCTCCATGCTGCCCGACACCCCAGAAAATTTGATGCAGATTATCGGCATCTACAAGGCATACGCCGTACCGATGGACTTTTACTGGCGAGATTTGCTTTATATTGCCGAGCGCGTCTTTCTCAACCCTACTCCGGCATTTAAATATTTTTTGCCTAAAGACTATCTGGATTTACCCAATCACTACGCGGGCGACAGCGCCGATCTGCGGATTTGGCGCGGCGAGGCAACCGCCCATCCAGAGCTACTTGCCTTTATGGAGAAAGGGGAGGTCAATCGTAAACTCCCCAAGCTCTTCCACCACCTCTGGCACGACCGGGTCAATATGGAGTTTGCTGAAGCCTGCATGCGCGCTATGTTCTGGCATCAGGATATGGGCGGTCGCTTTAACGATTATCTATATACCGACGAGTACCGGCAAAACTGCGATCGCGCCATCAAAGCCTACTTCAAGGGCAATCCCATTATGCTGGGGCTACACAAGCTATTCCCCGACATGTTTTACGAAAAGTGCCGGGAACTCTCCTACACCGCCAATCTGGGTCAGTTTTGGGAAGTGATGGCCCCGGTGTTTTTTGAAATGTCCGATATTTACGATGAGGGTGGCTTTCAAGGAGTCCCCGACGCGATGGATTTTCTGGTCAACGGCATTTTTGCGGTGGCCGGACGCCCAATCTACCACCATGTTTATATCGGCGATGAGTGTTTTGAAATTATCCCCAAATCCTGCGCCTTTACCTGGCTGTATGAGGCAGCCCTGCCCTATGTAGAAGCCGTCTTTTACCGTACCTCACCCTTTAGAGGCACCAAGTCCTATAATGCTCAGGCCAAGCAAGTGCCCGACGATCAGCTTGACTTCCACTACGGCATTCTCTACGCTGATGTGTTTCCGGTGGGTAGTGCAGGCATTCCCCCCACGCTGCTGATGCAGGATATGCTCCACTTCTTGCCCAACTATCTGCAGGAGTACTACTGTCAGCACGGTCGCGGCGAGGACGATATGCTAATTCAGCTTGGCATCACCTTTCAGCGATCGATGTACAACGTTACTTCAGCAGTGATTCAAGCCTTGCGCTGCGCCCTGCTATACCCGTTGGACGATCCTAATCCCAAACACCGCATGGCAAATCGCAAATTCTTTGAGGCCCAAATGGATCGCTTCTTGCGTCCCGAAGCTCGCTTAGGCGATATTCAAAGCAAGGATTATCGTTGATCTCTAAGACTTAAGGGCGATTATCCTGCCTCTCATGGCTAGAGGCGATTTAGAGGATTTAAATCAGTTACACAAAGATCAGAATATTCTCGAATTTTGAATTTTGTAGAGCTGTGCTCTTCTCGCAGAGTACTTTGAATTTCAAAGTCTCCAGGCTCAATAAACTATTCCACAGTCATTCCTCTCGATTTCCATGGCCACCATTGTCGATATCGCTGTTAATACCGAAGGTTTTTCAACCCTAGTTGCTGCGGTTCAAGCCGCTGGACTGGTAGAGACTCTGCAAGGAGAAGGGCCATTTACGGTTTTTGCCCCCAATGACGATGCCTTTGCCAAGCTGCCGCCGGGTACGGTGCAAACCCTGGTGCAAAATCCGCCTCAGTTGGCTCGCATTCTCACCTACCACGTCGCAGCCGGAAAATATACAAAGGATGAGCTGGTCAAGCTCGGACAAGTGGACTCAGTAGAAGGCGCACCAATCCCCATCGACGGCTCAGACGGGTTTGAGGTGAAAAATGCCACGGTATTAGCGGCAGATATTGAAGCAGAGAACGGCATTATTCACGTTTTAGACAACGTGATTTTGATGGGATAGCTAAGACTACAAATAAACGATTGCTCGTTTAGAGACTGTTTGAAAAGTGGCCTGCCCAGAAGGCTTAGGAGAATATTTATGCTTTTGACTTCCAGGCAACTTAAAGCTACTGCATTCGATCGATAGTGCGGTATTGAATCGCTTCGGCGACGTGGTGGGTTTGCAAATCCGTAGCGGCATCCAAATCGGCAATGGTTCGGGCAACTTTGAGGATGCGATCGGTGGCGCGGGCAGAGAGGCCCAGTTTGCGCACTGCGCTTTCCAACAGTGAGCGGCTGCTGTCGTCCAGGGGGCACCACTGTTTTAGGTGACGGCTTTGCATATCAGCGTTGCACTGGAGCTTGTCGTCATGCTGAAAGCGATCGCGGGCGCGATTTCTAGCCTGCTGTACCCGGTCTCGCACCGCGGTTGACGGCTCTCCTTCCATCTGGCGGGTCATTTCTTCCGGCTTTAGACGGCTAACCACTACCTGTAAATCAATTCGATCCATCAGCGGTCCAGATAGCCTGGCCCAGTACTGCTCTCGGCTGCGGGGGGTGCAGGTGCAGGGCTGGAGGGTATCGCCGTAGTAGCCGCAGGGACAGGGGTTGGTGCTGGCGACGAGGGTAAAGAGGGCTGGGAACTGAACGGTTTGGCGGGTGCGGGAAATAGTTACAAATCCTTCCTCTAGGGGTTGGCGCAGAAATTCCAGCACATCTCGCCGAAATTCTGTTAGCTCATCCAAAAATAAAACCCCCCGATGGGCAAGGGAAATTTCGCCGGGTTTGGGATAGCTGCCGCCCCCCACTAGGGACGGGCCGGATGCGGAATGGTGAGGGCTACGGAAGGGGCGTTGGGTTACCAGGGTGCCGCGATCGCGCAATAGTCCTGCGACGGAATGGACCCGCGTCACTTCCAGGGCCTCCGGAAAACTTAGGGGGGGCAAAATCCCCGGCAGTCGCCGCGCCAGCATGGTTTTCCCGCTGCCGGGGGGACCGACAAAAATCAGGTTGTGGCCTCCCGCTGCCGCAATTTCCAACGCCCGCCGCCCCAGGGCTTGGCCTTTAACATCTTTCAAATCTAGAGCGTAGTCGTCTCCCTGGCTTAGCTGCGCCGCACAATCCACCGTTAGCGCCGTGGCCGATCGCCCCCCATTCAAAAATTCCACCACCTGGGACAGATGCTCAAACCCATAGACCGTCAGCCCCTCCACCACGGCCGCTTCCTGGGCATTATCCTGGGGCACCACCATATGGGTAAT
>JBCDFX010000299.1:0-5544 GCA_039177155.1 Cyanobacteria bacterium P01_H01_bin.119 | reverse complement strand
TACTGATCCACAAAGCCAATAGTAGGCCGAGCGGTTCGCGGGGCAGACATCGTCATCAACGCCTATCAAAACTGTTCTTATTCTGCTTTATCTCTTCCGAGAGTGATTAAAGAGGGATAGATGGGCACACAACACGGCTCCATCAAAATCCATTGCCAATCAAAATAAACGGTGCACTGACAAATAGATGGGCACACGACACGGCTCCATTAAAATCCATTCCCGATCAAAATAAACGGTGCATTGATAAATAGATGGGCACACGACACGACTCCATCAAAATCCATTGCCAATCAAAATAAACGGTGCCCAATGAAATGGGTGGCGGTGGCCTACATCGGGGGGCTCAACACCGGGTCGGAGTTGAGGGCTTGCGTCTGTGCGCGTTTCGCCCAGGCGTGTTGACAATGCGTCAACATCTTCGCCGTAGAGCAGGCTGAGCTGAGCCTGTCTTAAAGCCTCTGCTTTGGTGAACTCGCCCGTGGCGAGGATGGCATAAAACCGCTGCATCAGCACGCTGGTGCTGAGGTCGTTGACCGCCCATAGCGAGGCGATTACTGTCTCGGCGCGGCTATTGCGCTGGCCCAAGAAGTAGGAGCTGATGCCGGCAATTTCGCTGCCGTCTCCGTCAGATCCGCCCAAGGCCGTTTGGCAGGCAGAAAGAATCACCAAATGTAAGTTGTTCAGTCGCCGGTTCATATCGTCGATATCGTCGGTGGTGAGGCGGCTGCCATCGCCCATAACGATGTACGACTCTTGAGCGCGGCTGGGCCCAAAGGCGGCGTGGGCGGCCATGTGCAGCACCCGGTAGTTACGGACGATGGATTCACGCACAGTAACGGCAGATTTGAGAAAAATAATGGCGATTCCAAGCTGTCTTTGACCATTAAAGGTTCGCCCTAACCTTTCACAAATGGACAGATCCTAACCCCCAGCCATACAGCCCTGCTGAGGGATATAGGCCGATCTTTTAGATTGTGCCGGCAGCCACTAGATTTCGCTGCCGACGGGATGCTGCGCAGGGGATGCCGCTACGAGCAGCATCCCGTCGGCGTCTGTCTCGGCCAAGAAGGTGGTGGCTAACTTCAGCGCGTAGTAGCGGCTGGGCAAGAAGTGCCCTGCTGGCAAGGCATTCTGGACTTGGAATTTCCACAGTCGGTCTTTAACCTGCCCTTTGGCACCCGCAATCAAAATTTCACAGTGCTCTCGGCGGTGAGCCGCTCTGACTTCTGTTTCGATAGTTAGAGAAGCCGTGACCCCCATCATCGGGACATCGGTTAAATCCAAGATAATCACTTCAAAGTCGCGTCCCATATGATAAGCGATCGCTTTTGCGGCCCCGAAACTCATGGGTCCGCTCATATGAATCAATAAAATTCGGCCTTGAGCCTGCTGGATAAGCTGCCACTCTTTTGGCGCTAGGGCAACTTTGGGATCGTCGTTGGGATGGGCGATCGCTCGCACCTGCTCAATCTGAATACTGGTCAGACGGTGAATGGTCAACATATTGGCCACAAACGCTCCCACGGCTACAGCAGTAATCAAATCTACAAATACCGTCAGCAGCAGCACGCCATAGGTGACCAAACTGGCTCGCATAGAGACCTGACAGACCCGCCACAAAAAGCTCCAGTCAATGATATTGATCCCCACCCGGATCAAAATTCCGGCCAGTACCGCGTGGGGAATATTGGCCGTCAAATCCCCTGCCCAGATTACGATGCACAACAGCACTAGTGCATGGGTCATCCCAGAGATTGGCGTCCGCCCCCCCGCCTGCACGTTTACAATAGTCCGCATCGTGGCCCCGGCTCCGGGTAAACCGCCAAACAAACCCGAGATCAAGTTGCCGATCCCCTGACCGATTAGCTCCCGTTCAGAATCATGGGCAGTGCGGGTGGCATTATCTGCGACAAGGGAGGTCAATAGGGAATCGATCGCGCCCAGCGTTGCCAGCATAATGCCATAGCCCACTACCTCTTTCATCTGAGTCAAACTCAAGATGGGGAACTGCAGCCGGGGCAGCCCATTGGGAATCTCTCCGATACGAGCAAAGTCGCTGCCGGGGAACACAATTAGCGCGATCGCGGTGCAGCAAAATAGCGCCACTAGCGGCGAGGGCACGATTTTACTCAGTCGGCGCGACCAGCCAAACACAATCGTCAACGTCAAAATGCCCAGCCCCGCCGCGACGGGATGGGGTTGAATTAAGGCTTCGGGAATCGCTTGCAGCCCAGCAATCACCCCCTTCTGAGCCGGATGCCCCAGCAGCGGCGGAATTTGCAAAATCACAATAATCACTCCGATGCCAGACATAAAGCCTGAAATCACCGTGTAAGGCATCAGCGTGATAAATTTACCCAGCCGCAGCAGGCCGAATAAAATTTGAAATACCCCAGCTAGCATTACCGCCGTAAAGGCCATTGTCATGCCTTGGATGGGGTTTTCAGCAATTAACTTGGTAAAGACCGTTGCCATTACCACCGTCATTGGCCCCGTTGGCCCTGACACTTGGGACGGCGTACCGCCAAACAAGGCGGCAAAAAATCCTACAAATACTGCGCCATATAGTCCAGCGATCGCCCCTGCACCTGAAGAAACCCCAAAAGCTAACGCTAGCGGTAACGCGACAATAGCTGCCGTTAACCCGCCAAAGAGATCCCCGCGAAGATTCTTAAAATGTAAGCCATTAACGAGTTTCATAAGACCCCAATTAGCGCGCGCTTCAGTAACTTTGAACTCAAAACTTTCAAATCTAAAAATTTCCAAAATGCTTTGAAGTCCCTAATGCCTTAGGCTTTCTTGAAAGCAGTTGACTGCTTATTAGCGTGGCGTCGAACAGGAGCAGCCTAACGATAGTACTAAACCCAAAGCCAAAAAGCCGATGTGTTAACTGGCACACCAGACATAAAAAAAGACATATTTTAAACTCCCCAAAGAAAAGCTTAATGTTGCCTGCGGCACTGGCCAGATTGCTGACAGTAGCAGCCCGGACCATTCTGTCAGGGGTAACCGTACCTTTCAGCGGATTGCGACCGATCTGATGGGGGACTGATGGGAATCTCTTTAGAGGTTAAAGCCCTGGCGAAGAAACTTTAGAAACCAGCTATTGGGCGTTTCCCTATTCGCCAGGGTTGCTAACGCTAAACTTGTAAAAATAAAGAGCGGTAAGGATTGAGGATATAAATATGGTCGCAATTGATTCTGCGTCAACCTCCATTGAGTCCTGGTTGGGAGATGAGGCTGAGAGCCTCTTGGCCCATCAGGCCAAAATCGGGAAAGATTTGCTGACACTGCCAGGGGCCGATATTGTTGAGCGGGTATATGCCCACAGCGATCGCAATCCTCAAGTGCTGCGATCGCTTCAGCAACTGTTTGGCACCGGACGATTGGCCAACACGGGATATCTCTCTATCTTGCCGGTTGACCAGGGCATTGAACATTCGGGCGCGGCCTCTTTTGCCCCCAATCCTATTTATTTTGATCCTGACAATATTGTTAAATTGGCGATTGAGTCGGGGTGTAACGCAGTTGCTACTACCCTAGGCGTTCTGGGTATGGTGTCGCGCAAATATGCCCACCGTATTCCCTTTATCGTGAAGCTCAACCACAGTGAGCTTCTTAGCTATCCCAATAGCCCAGATCAAATTATGTTTGGGGATGTTGAGCAAGCCTGGAACTTAGGCGCTGTGGCCATTGGCGCGACCATTTACTTTGGATCGTCAGAGTCCAGCCGTCAAATTCAAGAAGTTAGCGCTGCCTTTGCCCGGGCCCACAAATTGGGGATGGCCACTATTCTCTGGTGCTATCTGCGCAACGATGTGTTTAAGCAGGATAAGGACTATCATCTTGCCGCTGACCTGACAGGCCAAGCCAACCATCTGGGAGTGACTATCGAAGCCGACATTATCAAGCAAAAGCTGCCCGAAAATAACGGCGGATATCCTGCAGTGGTGCAGGCAACCGGGCAAAAGTATGGCCGCACCAGCGATCGCGTTTACAGCGATCTCACCAGCGACCACCCCATTGATCTCACTCGCTATCAAGTTTTGAACTGCTACGCTGGGCGAGCCGGACTGATCAGCTCCGGGGGCGCATCGGGGGATAATGACTTTGCCCAAGCGGTTCGCACCGCAATTATTAATAAACGAGCTGGAGGATGCGGCTTAATCTCCGGTCGTAAGACCTTCCAGCGACCTTTAGTTCAAGGTATTGAGCTATTTCATGCCATTCAGGATGTGTATCTCAATCCCGACGTTACCGTTGCTTAGCCGCATTCTCAAATACCGCCACAATCCAAAAGCCGTGATGCTGGATACAGCATCACGGCTTTGCTTCTAGATTAACATTTGGCTAAGTTGGCCCCTATTCAGGTGCCTCCGTGTGATCGTCAATCAGGGCTTCCCCATCGCTTAAGAATGCCGAGTAATCGCCGCGAGAGGAGTCTGCGCCGGAGCTAGAGCTGTCATCGCCAAGCCCATCTAGACCGTTCTCCAGGTTGTACGAACGCGCGGTTCGATCATCGAGCACTACATCCTGCAGGTCAAATCCATCCTCAAGCAGGGCATTTTCCAGAGAGGTGTCAACATCGGCTGCTATCGATTCCTCATAGGCATTAAAGCCTGTACCCGCTGGAATCAAACGTCCGATAATGACGTTTTCTTTGAGGCCCCGCAGCCAGTCTGACTTACCTTCAATGGCGGCCTCCGTCAGCACCCGAGTCGTTTCTTGGAAGCTGGCTGCAGAGATAAAGCTGTCGGTATTTAGAGAAGCCTTAGTGATTCCCAGCAGCATCGGCGTATATTCTGCAGGCGCTCCTCCCGTAATCGACATTGCTTCATTAACCTGCTCAACCTGATAAATTTCAACCAGTTCTCCTGGCAGCATCGTGGTATCACCGCCATCATCGATGCGAGCCTTGGAGGTCATCTGCCGCACAATGACTTCGATGTGCTTATCGGAGATATCAATGCCCTGAGATTGATACACCGACTGAACTTCGTTGACCAAGAAGGTTTGCACTTCTTGCAGGCTCGCCATAGCGGCATCATTTACCCCTTTAGACTCTCGGTGATATTTGAAGAATATCTCCAAAATTTGGTGAGGATTGGCAGGTCCATCGGTCAACGGTTCAGCCGTACTGACGGTTTGCCCGTCAGAGACCAGCAGGTTTTGTCCGGGGCTAATGGGATATTCAGTTACAACACCATCATCCTCGATCACTTTTACCTCGACGGTTTCATCTTCAGCGTAGACCACTTGAGCTGTGCCGGGGCGCTCAGCTAAGATGCAGGCTTCCTTGGGCTTACGGGCTTCCAGCAGCTCTTCAATCCGGGGAAGACCCTGGATAATGTCTCCGGTTTTAGCCCGCTCAAACACCAGCAGCACCAGATTGTCGCCCCGCTGCACCAGATCGCCGTCCTCGATATGAAGCACAGCGCCCGTTGATACCCGGTAGGGACGGGCAATGCGCAGCACAATTTCATCATCGTTAATGGCGACAACTTGGCCAGACTCTTCAGCGATCGCGCCCTCAGCAACGGT
>JBCDFX010000298.1:0-5550 GCA_039177155.1 Cyanobacteria bacterium P01_H01_bin.119 | reverse complement strand
AGCCTCAATATTGACGGCGTCTTCCGCAGTTTGGCCCTATTCCAGCCGCCCATCGATCCGGCAGCGTTAGTGAACGCCGTTGCCAATGGCGGCCTCGCCGGAGCCTTAGCCAGCGGCATTGCCTCCGGGAGCCAACCCGTACCCCACTATCGCTACGGCTTTATGCTCGAAAAAGCCAAGGAAATGACCGGCAACGTCATCAGCCTCGGCGGTGCATTGCTCGACGCCCTGGAGAAAAAAGACGCCGAAACCCTGACGCTTCTCCAGCATTCCCACGAGCGGGCATTACTCGATATGACCACCGACATCAAGCGTCTGCAAGTCAGAGCTGCCGAAGCTTCCCTCAAAGCGTTGGAACAAGGGCTAGAGAGTGCCCAGTTTCGCTACAAGTGGTACCAAGACCGGATTGATGAATATCTCTCTCCCCTAGAAATTGCTCAAATCACCACCACCGGCATTGCCTTGATTGTCAAAGCCGTGGGGTCACTCTTAGAGTATATTGCCGCTGGCACCAGCGTCATTCCTCAGATTAAAGTGGGAGGCTCAGGTCCATTTGGCAGCCCGGTAGCCACGGTCGAAACCGGGGGAACTCAAACCTCCAAGGTATCAGAGCGGGTGGCAGCGGCGGTAAAAAATACTGGCGATATCCTCAGTGAATCCGCCAGTATCTTAGGGATGTTTGCAGGCTATGAACGCCGCCGCCAGGAGTGGGAGCAGCAGCGCGACCTAGCCGATTTTGAGATCAAACAAATCCAGTTCCAAATCACCGAAACGGCCCTGCAAATTAGTGTGGCAGAGCGGGATCTGGCCATCCACCAGCGCACCATCGAACAAAACCAGGAAGTTGGCACCTTCTACCGCCAAAAATTCACCAATCAGGAACTCTATACCTGGATGAGTAGCCGCCTTTCGGGCCTTTATTTCCAAACCTACAAGCTGGCCTATGATTTAGCGAAACAAGCTGAACGGGCCTACCAATTTGAATTTGGGGCCACGGACACCTACATCAGCTTTGGCCATTGGGACAGCCGTCGTAAAGGTCTGCTGGCGGGCGAAGCCCTACTGCTAGACTTGAACCGCCTCGAAAAATCCGCCCTCGATCAAGACAGCCGCTACCTAGAAATCACCAAACCCATTTCCCTACTGCGCCTCGATCCCCTAGCCCTAATCGACCTTAAAACCACCGGGCGCTGCCAGTTTAGCCTCGGCGAACTGCTGTTCGATCGCGACTTCCCCGGTCACTATTTCCGCATCATTAAAGCCGTGTCCCTGTCCATCCCCGCCGTGGTCGGCCCCTACCAAACGGTCAAGGCCACCCTCACTCAAACCGGCCATAAAACGTTGCTGGCTCCGGATATCGAAGGCGTCAACTATCTGCTTGGCGAAAGTGACACCATACCGGGGTCAATTCGGGCTGACTGGCGGGCGAATCAGCAAATTGCCCTCTCCACTGGCGTCGATGACAGCGGCGTGTTTGAACTCAACTTCAACGACGATCGCTACCTGCCCTTTGAAGGCACCGGCGCTGTCTCCAACTGGCTGTTGGAGATGCCCCTCTCCACCAACGCCATCGACTTTGACACCATTAGCGACGTGGTGATTAACCTGCGCTACATGTGCAAAACCGACGGCGGCCAGTTCAAGCAAGACGTGATGGATCATCCTGTCGTTAAGGCGTTTAGCGCTGCCCGCTTGTTTAGCGTCGCCCATGAGTTCGCGGCTCAATGGCACGCGTTCCAAAACGAAGATGTGGACGTGAATACATTGACGTTGACATTACCGCCCAACGCTTTCCCGCCCAACGTCAATGTCGATTTAAATAAGGTGCAGATTCAGCTCCTGCTGGGGCTCAATAGCGATGGTCAGTTGGTTGATGTAACAGATGCCTTTACGGACTTGAGCAACCAGGCTATCCCACCTTTATCGATCGATACCAGTGGTGATATGCCAACATTTACAGTCAAGGCTCAGGGCAGCTTCGATAAAAGCACCATCAGTAATCTTTTGGCACTTGTCAGCTATGAAGGACAGCTTAAATCTACACGGTAAACTCATCTAAACGGATTGCCATAGCTACTTATGTACACCTCAAAAGCAATCTGATCGAAGATGAACGCGTGTCAAACATTATTGATAAGCCAACAAAACACCCAGCAAATTCACGATTGGTGACTGGAGTGCAAGTTGACACTTGAGATGCGTTTAATTTTTTTTTAATATTTGTACCAGCTAGGCTAATTTTCCCGTAACTCAGCCTAGAACAGGATAGGCTAGACGAGTTGCTGTCCCGGCATAGAGCGCAATTTGAGTTTTGAAGGAATTTCCTATGGAGGGCATGGTTCAACTGACGACGCAGTCTGATGCCCCGCTAAAACTGCTGCTATTTGTCGATCAGCGTCCTAAGTCTGGGGAGCAGATCCAAGAGATTCGGGCCTATCTCCGTCGGAGTGAGGACCAGTACCCTTACCAGCTTGATGTCGTTGATGTGGGTGAGCAGCCTTATCTAGCTGAATATTTCAAGCTGGTTGCAACCCCTGCTTTAATCAAAATCTCCCCGCTACCCCAACAAACTCTGATGGGCAGCGATATTACAAGTCAGCTAAACCACTGGTGGCCTATCTGGCAGCAGGCCATCTCAGAAGACGCAAACGGCAATAAACATAGCGCTTTAGTGCCTCAAAGCTCCATGGCCCATTCGGCGGAAGTCATGAAGCTCTCCGATGAGATTTTTCGCCTAAATCAGATTAAGGATGAGCTATCCGCTCGACTACTCTTCAAAGATCACATTATTGCAATGCTGGCCCATGATTTGCGCAATCCTTTAACGGCAGCATCTATTGCCATTGAGACTTTAGAAATTGGCTACGGTAGTCCGCAACGACTGGATAAAATGTCTCCCGAGCTCAAAGGGCAGCTTCTTAAGCAGGCCAAAACTCAGATTCGTGCCATAGACCGGATGATTACCGATATCTTACAGGCGGCGCGGGGGGCTTCTGCTGAGCTGCAAATTCAGCCCCAGCAGCTCAACCTCAAAAATCTCTGCCTCGAAGTTGTGGACTCACTGCGCAGAAAGTTTCAGGCTAAAGACCAGCATGTGACCACCGACATTCCTCAAGACCTGCCTGAAGTCTATGCTGACCGTAGCCAGGTGCGCCAGGTGGTTGTAAATCTGATAGACAATGCGATTAAATACACGCCCCCCGATGGTCGGATAGATATTATTGCGCTCCATCGAACTACACAGAAGGTACAGGTCAGCATTCACGATACAGGTCCGGGTATTCCGGCTGAACAGCGGGAAAAGATTTTTGAAGAAAGTTTTAGGTTAAAGCGCGATCGCGACCAAGACGGCTACGGTTTAGGGCTATCGCTATGCCAGCGGATTATTCGCGCCCACTACGGCCAAATTTGGGTCGATTCTGTTCCCAAGCAGGGGAGTCATTTTCACTTTACCCTGCCGGTGTTTAAGCGATAGCAACATAGCGGGAGTGAATTCCGTCAGGGGCGACCTGTTAGATTCTTGCAGTAGATAAGTTATGTCTCACCCAGGCAGGACATACTGTGAACCAGTAAAGCCTAGGGCGCCTCATCAATTAAAACCAGAATGTTCCCGGTATAAGCATTACCGCGCCCGCCCCGCACAATAAACTAGGGGCTGAAACGCCTCCGCATAAAGACTTGACCGCTAAATGATGACAGCCCCTAGGACTTGGAAAAGCTTTCAAACTCCTGAGGAGGCTGTTCTGAAGGCACTGACATCGATTGAGGTGCCGCCGCTGGCTCGGCTGAGCGCGCCGCTTCAATCTGGGTGTATGCCTGGCCGTTGTTCCATAGTCCTTTGACCAGGGTCCACACCGCTTGGGCAAAACCCAAGCTATAAAACACAAAGCGAGTCACAATTTTGAGGGGGGAACCGCTCTTGTGACAAGGAGGACGACCCAGCACGTGGCAATCAAATAGGCGGCTGAAAAATCGAAACGATTGAGTCGGAGTTAAGTTTTTTAGGCCCAGCAAAAAATGATTATGGTAAAAGGTGACCTGATATTTAATCGATCGCGTACTGATATCATGGCATCCGCCCGTTTCTTCTCCCAGGTGAACCAGATGAGCCTCAGGGTCGTACCAAATAATTAATCCTGTATTGCGAATATGCAGACAAAAGTCTGACTCTTCGCGCACGGCACTGCCCCGAAAACGCTCGTCAAACCTTAAGCCGTAAGTTGTAAACAGCGATCGCCGAAAAGACATATTGCATCCTCGCGCCGTCAGCACCCGCTGGGGCTTAACCGTATGCACCAGATCAATGTGGTACCAGGCAACGCCGGGATCCATCGCCTCAGGCGGCAGGGTCTCAATTTCTAAATCTTTAGCATCTGCCAGCTTCATTCGGTCAAACACGCGACCCGCCACTGCGCCGATGTCCGAGCGGGCTTCATAGTTGCGCGCATGGGCGTACAAAAAGCCCTCAGGCAGTTCTACGTCATCATCAATAAAAAGAATGATTTCCCCTTGAGATCTAGCTACGCCGTAGTTGCGGGCACCGGGTAGGCTGGCCCAGTCCACTTTGTAAAGCCGAATTTTGCCGTCCTGGGCGCTCTGGTCAAGATAGGCTTGAACATCAGGCTGATGCTGCCGGGTTTGGTCAACCACAATTACTTCATAGGCTGGATAGTCTTGGGCCAGAGTGCTCTCTATGGTGGCCTGCAGCACCTCTTCACGACCGTAGGTAGGAACGATAACTGAGATCGGGGGCCAAATCACTAAACGACTCCTATAAAGAAAAATAAACGCCTTCAGATAAAAACACGACAGCGCGTCGAAATTAATATCCACAATTCCAAGCTAATAATGCCCAGAGTTTATGTCTGTATCTCCTAATCAGGTACTCTCAAGCAGGGATCTTTGCTATACCCATTTCAGCTTTCAATAATAGCTTGTATGGCATTCAAGTCAGTGTAGAAATTAGATCTGTGATGACTCTCTCCTTCTCCTTCTATTTGTTGAGGTGCTAAAGATGTCAAATTAAGACCACAAGCTTTAGAGATTTTTGAATAAAGAGGGCTCCAGGTAGATCTATCGTGCTGATTAAACAACTCTATAACTTTAACACCTGGCTCACAAAATGCTAAGTTAGCCAAAGAAGCTCCATGAGGACTGATAATGAACTTAGATTCATTGAAAAGCCTTGCCTGAGCCATTACATTAAGCCTGCCAGGTATAACTACCTGAAAGCCATTAGATTTTAACAAGGTTATCAATTCAAGCTCGTTAACGACTTTCCTACCTGATTTGACATGCTCCCGTGTAAGGTAAATCTTACGGAAAGGATTCGCCACGGGCTGTTTGACAAAGGCGGATCTAATCATCTTGCATAGCTGAGCAGTTGGATTCAATCTTTCACTGCTAAGCTTTATGGCAATTATTTCACCTGCCCTCAAAGACTTATATCTCTTTGCATCTAGCAGTTGCCAGAATCTAAATCCAAGTTTCTTTAGAGATTGTCTTTGATAAGAAGTGCCAAAAAAACCACAATGAAAATATATTTTTTCT
>JBCDFX010000297.1:0-5558 GCA_039177155.1 Cyanobacteria bacterium P01_H01_bin.119 | reverse complement strand
AGCTTTGCCATGCACATGGCTAAGGGACTAAAGGCACCGTCAGGCACGGCAATGGAAAATCGTCCGTCCAACACCATATACAGGCCGTCGATGGGGCGTCCAGCCTGCAAAAGCACCTGATTTGCCGCCACTTTTTCAATCTTGCCGGTGCTGGTCAGCCAGTCAACATCGCTATCGCGCAGCTCCCCAAAAATTGACAGCGCTTCTTTGGCCGCGCTGGCCCGCCCCATCTGAAGCTGGTTGGTCATCTCAAACAAATTCCGCAGGCGCTCTGAAAGCATCACCGCGATCGCCCGGTAAAAGTGAGCCGCAAAGGCCACATCGGCATGTAGTTTTTGGGTCAAAACCTCTCTAGGAATAGAAATCACCTGGGAGGGTTTTACGGTCTTAAGGGTGCCAGGGCAGGGCAGATCAAACAGGGGCGACTCGCCAAAGACCTCTCCTCGATCGATTCCCGTCAGGGGCCGCGCATCTTCTTTTTTGCGAAACAGACACACCTCTCCATCAACCAGCACGTAGACATTATCCCAAGGATCGGTGGGGCACAGCATCACCTGCTGAGGCGCGATCGCATCGTGTTTACCGACATTTACCAACCAGTCGAGGTCAGGATTGGTCAACTCACGCAATAGAACATCTGACATAAGGATTCAGGGATATGAGGGCTCTGCTGTCGCAAACGTTAAGGTACAGTTTCCAAGTTTTGAAATCTGGTTTTGCCAGATTACTTTCAACTTTCACAGTGCGGGATTGCTGGCTTTTGATTGCTTAGATTAATCAAGTATTGTTTAGATTAATCAAAAGCCAATATTCTCTTAATACTTATCTTGATTTAGCTCACCTATCTTGATTTAGATCAATATCCCTGGGAATGAATGCGTAAAGGATTAGTATGCTCTATAGCGATCGCGCCTTTAATCCCTTCAGCAGCCTTGTTTCAGTACATTAGAAAGCATTGGTTATTAGGCATTGGTTGTTGTCGATTATTCCCTGAGAGCTTAAGGTTTTCTTTATTACTCAATGAGTTGACCATTCCGATTGTAAACGCTAGGGTATGAATGTTCACATTCGGTTAAAGGAATACTCACCATGAGTGCAGAAACAAATAAGCAAGAAGGTCAATTGTCTGAAGATCAACTTAAAGAAGTCTCTGGTGGTGTTGACTTCGATCAACTGCGTCGTGAAAACCTCGACAAAGATGCCGCTAACTTTGATGAGCTCCGTCGTGAGAATCTCGATAAAGACTAAGCGCTGAAAGCAGCATCGCTGAAAAATTAAGCCAGTGACCGTTCGATATCGCTGGCTTATCTAATTTTCACCACCACTCTCCCCAGCCCTCGGCTGGGGATTTTTATTGTGTAGCAACCCGCCAAAAGGTTCGGCCAGGGTTGCGAGTCAGATTGCTTCTGTATCTACGACTCCAGCAACACTGGGTAGAGCGCGCAATCTGACCAAAGCTATATTTTGGGTTGCCCTATCAGCCGGCTTCGCTCACCCGCCGCAGTTTCAGCACGTCGGTCATTTTGCGGACTTGATTAAAGGTGCGCTCCAGTTGGGCATGGTCACGCACATCAATCCCTAGCCCAATTTCCGCAATTTGGCCGGGGAAGGTCTTGACGTTTGCATGGTGAACATTAATGCCTAAGTCTGACAGATGGAACAGGATATCTTTCAGCACGCCTACCCGGTCGATCACCTCAACTTTGATCTGAACTGGGTAAGTGGGAAGCCGTCCGCCGCTGGCATCTGTCATATTCCAACTGACCGGAACAAGCCGCTCACCAGGAATTTGCGCCACATTAGAGCAGCCCTGGCGGTGAATCCCAATGCCCCGCCCGCCTAAAGACACCGTGCCGATAATCGCTTCTCCGGGCAGGGGATTACAGCAGCCGGCTATATGGTGAAGTAGCCCCTCAATCCCCAAAATGGGCTCCCCAGACTTGTCCTGGGCCGCGGCGGTGGACGAGCGGGACGTGCTGTTAAGGGTGGAGGCCAGCAACGCCTCCGTATCGGCATCTTCTAAAGCGTCCGTCTCGGTTGACTCCAGCGACTGCTGAGCTTTAACAGCCTCTCGCAGACGGTTAACAACCAAATTTAGGGTAACTTCGCCGTATCCTAGCCCGGCAAGCAGCTCATCAACTGTGGGATAGTTGCATCGCTCGGCGGTGGCGTGAGCAGGGGCGGACTTTAGCAGGGCTTCAAAGCCGTTTTTGCCCAAGGCCTTTTCTAGCATTGCCCGTCCACGGGAGATATTTTCGTCCCGGTGAGATCGCTTATACCACTGGCGAATGCGGTTGCGCGCCCCCGCCGTTCTAACAAAATTTAGCCAGTCTAGGCTGGGATGGCTGTTTTTCTGGGTGATAATTTCAACGATATCGCCGTTTTCTAAGGAAGTATCCAGGCTAACCATCAGCTCGTTCACCTTAGCGCCCGCGCAGTGGTTGCCCACTTCGGTGTGGATGCGGTAAGCAAAGTCCACGGGGGTAGAGCCGTGGGTGAGGGGAATCAGATCGCCGTTGGGCGTAAACACATAAACCTCTTCATCGAACAGGTTCCCTTTAACATCTTCCAAAAATTCGCGGGCATCTTTGAGATCGCTCTGCCACTCCAGAAGCTGCCGCAGCCAGGTAAATTTTTCATCGTCTGCGCTTATGCGCACGGCCTTAGAGCCGTCCGATTCCTTATATTTCCAGTGGGCAGCGATGCCATATTCGGCCACGTGATGCATCTCCAGGGTGCGAATTTGCACCTCAATCGGTTTACCCGTGGGGCCAATCACCACCGTATGCAGAGACTGATAGCGATTGGGCTTGGGCAAACCAATATAGTCTTTAAATCGGCCCGGAATAGGGCGAAAGGCGTCATGCACCACCGCCAGCGCCCGGTAGCACGCCTCATTGCCGTTTACAATCAGGCGAATGGCGGCGATATCGTATATTTCGCTGAAATCTTTTTGCTGACGCTCCATTTTGCGATAGATGCCGTACAGATGTTTGGGACGGCTGCTGACATCAACACATTGAACGCCCAAAATGGCTAAGCGATCGCGCAGGGTTTGAGCCACCTGCTTCAGCCGCGATTCGCGGTCTGCTCGCTTCTCGGAGACATGCTCCTGCATCTGGCGAAAAGCGTTGGGCTCAAGATATTTAAAGGAGAGATCTTCTAGCTCCCATTTAAAGCGCCCAATACCCAATCGATTGGCCAGGGGCGCGAAAATTTCCAGGGTTTCTCGGGCAATACGGGCCTGCTTAACCGGCGGCAGATGCTCTAGAGTTCGCATATTGTGCAGCCGATCGGCTAGCTTAACCACAATAACTCGAATATCTTGGGCCATTGCTAAAAACATGCGGCGAAAATTTTCAGCCTGGCGCTCGGTTTTGCTGTCAAAGTTGAATTTAGACAGTTTGGTCACCCCTTCCACCAGCAGCCGCACCTCTTCTCCGAAGTGGGCTTCGATTTCCGCTGGCGTCACTTCGGTATCTTCGACAATGTCGTGGAGAAACCCGGCTGCAACCATGGCGCTATCACCGCCCAAATCCCGCAGCAGCCCCGCCACCGCCACAGGATGACAAATATAGGGTTCGCCCGATGCCCTAAACTGGCCCTGATGAAGCTTGTAGGCAAAGGTAAAAGCGCGGCACACCAGCGCATTACCCATAGAACTGTCGCCAGCGCTTGATCCAGAGACGGGACATTCCCCATTGGCAATCTGCTGCTGGGTAATAATGCAAGATTCTAGCCAGTCTGGCAGGGTACAGTCTGTTGGGATGGTGGGCGGCATAGTGGGTGCGATCGCGGGTGGCATCATAGTAGATACAGCTATATCAAATAGATATGGGAACACATAGCTATGACAAAACTTCCCTCAGGTTGCACAGCAATAACCGTTAGCTAAACCAGGGGCGGTTAAACCCTAGGCCGAGGTGTGCATAAGTGCAAATTCGTGCACTTAACAGATGAGCAATGCCTTACCCAGACGGGAAATTCTGTAAACCTTATTGTTAGCCCTTGGCGAATCCATGGTCTAAAGTCAAGGGGTAAAGGTTAACCTTGTTTACAATAATAAACAAATTTGTAGCGCTGGCAATATTTGTAGGGCGTACCATCCGTTAACCGCCCAAGCCTGAGCTAGCAAGCGGTCAACACCCCTGCTCTAATCACCCAGCCACAGCAGTCGAAGGGACGATGAGAACAAGACTGCGAGTCAGATTGCTGCTGCGCCAAAGACCTTAGCAACACTGGGTGGAACGTGCAATCTGACCAAAGCTATAGAGGTTCTAACCCTTGTTATAACGAGTTGAAATCTAGTTATTGAAATTTAGTTGTTGAAATCTATCAGTAGCTCGCAAAACCCTTTAGTTAAGCAACTGCGGAAACTGTCCCAGGCTAAGGGCAGACGGGAGCAGCAGCGCTTTTTAATTGAGGGAACCCATCAGGTTGAGGCGGCGATTCAGGTGGGCTATCCCTTACAACTGGTTTGTGCCACATTGGATTGGCAAAGTACTTACGGCGCGCTCTGGCAGACCCTAGAGGGCCTAAATGTCGAAACAGTGTCTGTTACAGCGAGCGTGCTAAAAGCGATCGCGACCACGGTTAATCCCGATGGCGTCGTGGCGGTGGGGCAAACCCGGCAGCGGGCGGCGCAGCCGCTGCGGCCCAGTCTGGGGTTGGCGGTTGAAGCCCTTCAAGATCCCGGCAACTTGGGCAGCCTGATTCGCACCGGAGCAGCGGCGGCAATCGATGGCCTATGGCTGAGTGCAGACAGCGTAGATTTGGAAAATCCTAAAGTGCTGCGGGCTTCCGCAGGACAGTGGTTTCAGTTGCCGGTGGCGGTATGCCCCGATTTGATTGCCCAGGGGCATCGCTGGCAGCAGGACGGCATTCAGCTTGTGGCCACCGCACTAGATGCCCCTCTAAGCTACTGGCAGCTTGATTTGCAAAAGCCCACGGTAATTTTATTGGGCAATGAAGGCGCTGGACTCTCCTCGGCATTGAGCACCCTAGCAACCCACCGGGTCAAAATCCCGATGGCGGCGGCAGTGGAATCTCTAAATGTAGCGATTGCTGCCGCACTAATGCTCTACGAAGCTCAGCGACAGCGAGGCTTTAGCGGGTAGCCTATCTCTGGTTAGATTGCGCGCTCACCGGGTATCGCTGGAGTCGTTGACCCAGCAGCAATCTAACTCACACTCTGCCTAACCCTTTCAGCGGGGTGCTATAAACCGAGGCGGTGCTAGCCAAATCAGACGGCTCTGCCCGATGGCTTGGCGGGCGGCGGGCACCTGCAAGCCAATAATGCCGGCCTTTTTCAAAATCCAGCGATCGCTAATATCTCCCTGCACCAGCTGCTGCCCCCAATGGGATAAATCCGGCTCGTGACCGACCAAGGCCAGTCGCTGGTTGCCGGTGGCTTGCCAGGCATCTAGCCAATTGAGCCAGGCAGCCAGGTGACCGCCTGTGGCCAGCAGTTGACTGATTTCAGCCGTTGACGCCAGTCCGGCATTCACCAGGATATCTGCCGTTTGCCTCGCTCGCACAAGGGGGCTGGTCAATAGCGT
>JBCDFX010000296.1:0-5582 GCA_039177155.1 Cyanobacteria bacterium P01_H01_bin.119 | reverse complement strand
CTTAGAGGCTCTGCTATTTGATCCAGTCCAATCTTGGCAGGTCTGCCCCGCTCACCTCAAGTCGCAGTCGGCCAATACACCCTGGTACGGACAAACCGTGCAAGGAAGAGTCACAGAAACCTGGGCTTTTCAGCCATTTCATAGGCCTTAAGGTTGCAGGCTCTAGAGACAAGGACTTTGGAGTCAGCAAGGATATAGCAATCCGGCGAAAGATTCAGGCACGGTTATAAATCAGATTGGCTCTGCATCAACGACTCTAGCGGCCCTGGGTACTGCAAACAATCTGACCAAGGCTGTTCAGATTGTTTTTCGCCAATCGCTTTAGCGACGCTGGGTGCGGTAAACAATCTGACCAAGGTTATAGAAGCCGCCCCAGACTACGACGTTTGCAGCAGCTCGCAACATAGATTGACCTAGATGCACCATCTTCGCTGAGATCTGTTAACCTTCCCGGCATTATGGCTTATTCCCTCTCTGCATCTAAGCTCAAAACCTATCACCGCTGCCCTCGCGCCTACTACTTTCAGTATGAATATGGCTTGGGCGATGGGGCGGCCTTTGGCGCGGCGGCGCTAGGCCAGGCCCTCCACCGGGCTTTGGCGCAAATTTACAGCGAATGGCACTATCTCGATCCGATCCCTCTATTAAATTGGGTGGCCAACTGCTGGCAGCAGCAGTCTGAGGGGTTAAGCACAGCGCAGTCTACTGAAGGCTGGAAGCTACTCAAACAATATTACGAGCAGTATATTTTGCCGCTGCCTGCGCTCAAACGCCCTTTAGCCGTAGAGAGCCGCATCCAGGGAAAACTGCAGGTGGCGGGGGTTGAGTTTAAGCTAGGCGGACGCTACGACCGTCTGGACTGGTTGGATGACGGCTTAGAGCTAATTGACTATAAATCGGCCAAAGATCCCCATCGCCCCGATTCGGAAACCGTTGATATCCAGATGGGACTTTACTACCTAGCCTTGGAACAGCGCTACAACACCGCCCTCAAACGGATGAGTCTGCTCTATCTCCGCACCGGTGAAAAGCTTAGCTTCGAGGCCAGCACCGCGCAAAAAGCAAGGGTGGCGTCTCTGATTGGAGACCTAGCGCTCCAGCTTTTGGCGGATCAAAACTGGCAGCCCAAAATTGGTAGTCAGTGCGATCGCTGCACTTTTGCCCGCCACTGCACTGCGGTTTGCGCAGATCCGGTGCCTCTGCCCGATGGCGCCAAGCCTATTCAACGCACTATTCAACTAGCCCTGAGTCTTTAGCCAGTAGAGAAGGGATGCATCCAGAACCTCCTTGAATTCGTAAATTGACAAATTACAAGGACAATCTGATGTTTTTTCTTAAAAAACAAGCTCAGCGACTGTTGCTGAGTGCATTAACCTGCCTGTTTGTAGTCGGTCTATACGGTGCCTTTGACCGGGGTGTAGCGGCTTTTTGGGCACCCGAAACGGCCAGTCAGCCCGCCCTTGAAGCGATATCTGGTTTCTCCCTCGGCGAAAATTTAGATGAAGATTTGCGCTACGCCCAGTCGCAGCTTTTGGCTCAGGGCGCTACTGCCAGCGCGATTATGCCCTACGTCGCGGTAATGAGCGAAGAGAACGTGTATCCCGGCACCCCGGAAACATCGGCCCGCGGAGCTGTGGGTGCCGCCCTAGCCGGAAATCAGTTGGTTGTTCGGGGCAGCTTTAGAGATCTCACCAGCGCCATGCGTGACTACGCAATGGATCCGGTGAGCCCGCCGAACCCAAATATCACCTCTGCGTTTCATATTCATCAGGGCATGCCGACCGAAAATGGGCCTTTTCAATATGCCCTGGATGTCACTTTAGATGAGACCAATCGGAGCGGAAATGCCACAGGCAGCTATGCCCTAACCCCTGAACAACTGCAGGCCCTAAACAATGGTCAACTGTATGTCGATATTCACACCACTGAAAATCGGGGCGGAGAACTGCGAGCCATTTTGATGCCCTATTAAATCTGAATCGGGCATTAACCGATCTAATCCCGGAGCATATTCCGTATCAATGGGATTAGCAGCTTGCCAAATGTTTCGAGCCGAGTTGCCAGTCAGATAGCTGTTGTGCCAATGTCTCCAGCGATGCTGGGTGCGGTGAGCAAGCTGACTAAAGCCGATATCCCCACGGCATCGCTAGCTAGCGATGCCGTATTTTGTGCGTTTTTTCTTTAAGCGATCGCATGGCCTACCCTGTCCGTTAGTTTAATAGTCTTGGAATTCTTAGGGACGCTTTGGGGCTGAGAGAACGCTATGGATCTACCGCTGATTGTTGACCTTGCTCTGGGGCTGTTATTGACCTATTTAACCTTGAGCGTACTAGCAAGCGAGATCCAAGAAATTATTGGCACTGTTCTGCAATGGCGGGCTGAACATCTGCGACGCTCGATCGAGCAGCTTTTAGACGGAGACAGTTTGGAGCATACAGAGGCCGCTCAAGCCCTTGCCGACCAGCTCTACGATAGTCCGCTTATTCGCAGCCTAAACTACGAGGCCAACAAGGGGCTGACCAGTTTGCCCCGGCGAATACTGCACGGCATTGGCAAACTCTATCGGGGGGTGTTCCGAGTCCGCAATCCCTTCGGCAAAAAGACCAGCGGCCCGTCTTATATTCCGTCTAAGACGTTTGCCACGGCCCTAATTGAGAGCCTAAATTTAGGACAATTTCAGCAAATTTTGACCCAGGTTCGGCTGCGTACCCTGTTTGAGGAGCAGATGTGGCTGCCGATTAACCGAATTGTAAATGATTTACGGGCCAGCACCGCCGATGACTATTTACTGGCCCCGGAGCTAAAGCAGTTTGAACTGGCGATCGCCGAGCTATACCAAAACTTTAAGGCAGAGCGCGTTACGCTCAGGCAAACGGTAGAGATTTCCCTAACTAAACTCGACAGTTTTATTGAACAGGCCAAAACGACCCTCCCAGCAGCAGATCACCTTAGCGAAACCGCCCTAACTCGGCTGGTCTATCTCCGCAAAGGACTGGCAATTAGCGAGCCTGAACTAAACGCCATGCTGCAAAAAGTGCAGCCTAGCATGGCAGAGCTACTGACGATTTTGAACCGAGGCAGCGACATTTATCAGGAGGCCAAAGCGATCGCCGATGGAGACGGCGGCCCGATTCAGACGCTGCTAACCCAGCTCGAAACTCAACCTTTACCCCAAAACCTAAAAGAGAGCCTAGTTAGTATCGCAGCCAAAACCCAGCGCCAGATGCAAAAAGTAGAAGATACCCTCACAGGGTTCGAGCTATCTATAGAGCAGTGGTTCGACAGCGCAATGGAGCGAGCTGGAGGGGTCTACAAGCGCAATTCCAAAGCGGTTGCCATTCTGATTGGTATTGCCATGGCCTACACCGTAAACGCCGACACCTTTCATATTGCCAGTCGGCTCACAACCGATCAGGCTCTGCGCGATAGCATTACTCAAATTACCAGCCAGATTAGCAGCAGCGCTGTTTCAACCGATAATCCCGATCAACTGGGGCAAGAACTAGACATCGTCACCACCGCCATCGGCGAAGAACTAGAGGGCCTACCGCTTCCGGTTGGCCGAGCACCGGGAAACTTGACTCAGCAGCTCGCCGCCGAGCAAAACTGGACTTTTCCGGTTCCCCGGCGCGTTTTTGGCTGGATTGTAACGGGCATTGCTATCTCCATGGGCGCTAACTTTTGGTACGGCCTGCTAAAGCGAGTCATTAGCGTGCGAACGACAGGAGAGAAGAAAACTTGATGCGATCGCAACTAAATTGCAACATCTTCTTTTGCTAAGCGCACCCGCTGCCGCGCCTGGTTAAACAGCGCCAGCCCAAAGGTCACTGGGCCAATCCGGCCAATAAACATCAGCAGAATAATCACCAGCTTGCCCAAGGGCAGCAGATCCCCCGTGATGCCCCGCGAGAGGCCAACTGTACCCAGGGCTGAGGCGGCTTCAAAGACAACATCTTCAAACACCTGCCCCTGAATTGTCAGCATTGCAACACTGCCCGCCAAAAACATGATCAAATAAAAAACCAGCGCGGTAAAAGCCCCCAGCACCCGATCAGAGGGAATCCGACGGCTCAAAAAGACGGCATCTCGCTGACCCCGCAGCGCGCTCCAAACCACAGCTAGGGCGGCTGCGATAGAGGTGGTCTTCAATCCGCCTCCCGTTCCGGAAGGAGATGCCCCAATCACCATCAAAATCACCATTACCAACACCGGGGCAGCCCCTAGGGAACCGATTGGGTGAGTGTTAAACCCGACCGTCGTCATCGCCGTCATAGATTGAAATCCCGACGCCATCAGGCGCTCTCCCAACGGCAGCTCTACTAGAGAAGGGTCAGCAAAAAACAAGAACACCCAGCCGATAGCAATAACGCTAAAAGTAGCGGATAAAATAATCTTAGTGGTTAGGGTAATGGCTCTAGTTCGATTTCTAAAACTCAGCCAAACATCTGTAATCACAATAAAGCCGATTGCGCCCAGCAGACTTAAACAGGTGACTACGACATTAACTAACAGGTTGTCTCTGAAGTTTTCCAAACTATTAGGAAAAACGCTAAAGCCCGCAGTGCAAAACGCTGAGATCGAATGAAAAATTGCCGCCCAGAGCGCATTGGGAACTTGATCTAACGAAAAGGCAATATATAAACCGATAAATCCAGCAATTTCAACTAGCACTGTAAAAATTATCGTGTGCTTTAGGAAAAGCCGCAGATCAAATCTTTCTGGCAGAGAGAAAACTGTTTCGCCGATCTGCTGACGAACGGCAGGCAATGGCTTTGCCTGCGCCAGAATCACAAAGGAGCCCAACGTCATATATCCCAAGCCGCCTACCTGAAAGGCACAGGCCACTACTAGCTCACCAAAGAAATTATAGGCGTCGGGCGTATTAACGGTGATCAGACCGGTAGTGCTGATAGCTGATGTAGCAATAAACAAATTATCTAAAGGGCTGATAGATTCACTCTGCCAGGCAATAGGCAGGCACAATAAAACCCAGGTCAAAAAAACATAAGATGCATAACCTATTAGCACAACCCGTGCCGGTTTACTCACAATCTTCTGAACCAGTTCAGAAGACCAAAACCGCTTTAGAACGTTTTTCAAATTGCGCTCCTGTGATTGCGATGATACCAGTGCTGCTACGTGTGAACGCGTCTTATAAACTGACAGTGTGGGGATGCAATTGCACAATCGGACTGGCGTTTGGATATATGTCCAGCAGAATATAGAGCTGCTGCGTTCAATAAAACCTTCTATAGATAGAGTTGGTAGGTATAGCTTTGGTCAGATTGCTCACTGCACCCAGTGTTGCTGGAGTCGTTGATGCAGAAGCAATCTGACTCGCAACCCTGGTCGAACCTTTCGGCGGGTTGCTATAGGTGAGCAAAAATAATTCTATAGAGCCTCTCAGACGAAGCCGAACGCATCGCCTTGCCAACGATTGATACACTACGCTGCTGCTAACCTCTCCGACAAAAACTGTGCCACCGACTCCAGCGACGCAGGATGCGGTGAACGATCTGACCCAAATGTATTCCAGCTGATTGGCTTATGTGCCTTAAACCTGAGCCTTATCTGGCGCGGGT
>JBCDFX010000295.1:0-5583 GCA_039177155.1 Cyanobacteria bacterium P01_H01_bin.119 | reverse complement strand
TCTGCGTGAAATAGCCGAGGATCATCAGGGCTACCGCAGTGAAGATAGTCAGATTTTTGATCGAAAAACTGAATCGCCATGGTTCTAGCGGTGGCCAAGTGCCAAAGCAGCCGTCGGCTTAATGATAATAATTTGCATTATTATGCCACAGACGATTTCACTTGCGATTAGCTAAATACGTCAACACATCATCCAGAATAAGATTGGCTGCAATATAGCTGCCGATCGCCCAATGGGGACCAACCTCATAAACCTGATTAGCCTGCACCGCCTTAAGCTGAGACCAGAGGGGATGGGCTTGAACGCGATCGATTTCCGTGCGTATTTCTGCAGTAGCATCGGTGTCGGTCTGGGGCTTCATCAGAAAGATAACATCCCCATCCAGCAGGTCGAGCGATTCTAGGGAGAGATTTCGGGGGCCTTGAGCTTGGGCTTGGCTGGGTGGACGAGATAGCCCTGCATCCGCTAATACGCTACCTGCGAAGGTCTGTGTTCCCATCGCTCCCATACTTTCTGGCGAGACAGATACGATAGAGACCTGGGGTGGGTCGCCTGTTTGAGAAAATTGAGTTCTAACCTTTTGAAGCTTCGCCTCATAGGCGGCTGATAGCTTTGCGGTTACGGATGGTTGGCCCAAGGCTTCCCCGCAGAGACGTGTCAATTCTCTCCAATCAGCATTGTTTTCAATCTCAAACACTATCGTTGGCGCAATCTGCGCTAAGAGAGAATAGGCATCACGGACTCTATTTTTGCTTGTGAGGATGAGGTCTGGCTGAAGGGCTGCAATTGTCTCCAAATTGGGCTGCCCTGGGTCACCAATTCCAGCAACGGCTTCACTATCCAAAGATAAATAGGATAGCCAATCAACGACGATATTCGGTACCCCAATCGGCTGCATCCCATGGGCTATCACTGCGTCGATCAGGGCGTATCCCCACACGATAATCCGGGTTGGATTCGCGGGTACCTCGGTTTCGCCAAAGGCATGCTTGACTCGTTTTACGGTTTCAGATGCAGAATTACTAGGTTGATTGTCTAGTAGCCCTGCCCTTGTGCAAGCAGAGGCAATAAGAGTAGAAGCTCCCATTAGCAAGAAAAATCGACGGCTCAGCGATCGCGTTTGGATAGACTGAACAAACAGTTGCCATTGGTTTGAATACTGATGGCGATTGGTCATAATAGTTATTATCGATCTTCTAAAGTCAATCTGAGAACGATTAAATAGCCATTATTTCATAAGGTTGATAACTCAAAACTCAATGGAGAAAGAGCCAATCACTGTAAAGCCTTCTCCTGGGTAAATATTGAAGAAGCGGCCCGTCCCTGCCGATGCTTCGATATAGTTCACATTAAATAAGTTCCGAAAATTTAGAGCAGCCTGCCAATTGTCTCGCTCATAGGAAATCGCTGCATTGGTGAGGAAGTAGTCATCTAGCCTAAAGCTGTTGGCATTATCGCCGAGGCGTTCACCCACATAGTTAAATCCAAGACCAAATCCTAATCCCTCCAAAGAGCCAGACTGAATGCTATATGTGGTCCACAGGTTGAAATTATGCTCCGGTGCTCCCGCTAATCGGTTACCGACTGGAGAATTGATATCATTGCTTTCTGTAATCTCAGCGCTGGTATAGGCATAGTTGGCGATGATATTCCAGCCAGGTAAAATCTCTCCAGCAATATCCAGCTCAATACCTTGACTGCGTTGCTCACCAATAGCAATTTGAGCCAGGAGATTATTTGGGTCAGGTGTCGCAACATTTTGCTTAGTGAGGTCGAATAAGGCTAGATTTGCAACCAGTCTCCCTCCCAACAGTTCAGCCCTGACACCCACCTCAAATTGTTGACCCCGTTCTGGTTCTAACGGCACGCCCTGGGCATCGGCTGCGCGATTTGGAATAAAAGATTCAGCGTAGCTAGCGTAGAGCGACACTGGCTCAATCGGTCGATAAACGATCCCTACCCTGGGCGTAAAGGCTTCGTCATCCTGACGGCTTGTTGATGTGTTTGGATTAAAGGCATTGGGATTGATAGTGGTCTCCTGCTGTACACTTTCGTAGCGAATGCCCAGGAGCAGCCTTAGATTTTCTGCTAATGCGACTTGATCTTGCAGGTAAATGCCTAGACCCTCTTGTCTAGTGTCTCTATCGTCCACAAGAAATAGTGTATTTGGTGTGGCTCCATAGACGGGAGCAAAGATATTGATCGGCGCAGGGAACGGGTCGGTAAGGAACAGTTCTGATGAATCACGGCGAAATAAATCTAGCCCAAGCAATACTCTGTGAGCAATGGTGCCTGTGTTGAAGTCTCCTACTATGTTTGTTTGCAGCTCATAAGTATCACTGCGCTGATCGAGAAGCCTAAAGATTCGGTTTAAATCTCCCGTCGTTTCATTTAGCGGGCCGAAACCAGTGAAGGCTCCAAATGTAAAGACATTGCTATCGGTATATCGAAAACCATTGCGAACTCGCCAATTATCGCTAAAGCGGTGTTCAAAATCATAGCCCACCCGTAGGATTTCCGATTCTGCAAAGTCCCCTGGTTCTCCTAAATTCCGGTCGAAGGGAATATTCGCCACACTGTTGCCTAAAGCAACCAAGCCGTTGTCATCAGGGCGGCGTTCGTCTGTGTACTCTAACCGGATAGTTAGGTCAGTGCGATCGCTAATGTCCCAGCGCAACACTGGAGAAATAAAGGACCGAGTAATTGCCTCGTCAAAGTCACGAAAATAGTCCTCACGGCGCACTAAGGCATTAAGCCGATAGCTTAATTGGCCGTCTGCGGTTAAAGGCCCGGTCAAATCTAAGCTGGGTTCAATTAAAAGGCGATTCCCTAACCGCACACCAACATCGTAGGCCGGTTCACTGAGCGGTTGCTCACTGACGAGGTTAATCACTCCACCGGGTTGCACAGCCCCAGACAAAATTGAGGTGGGTCCCTTGAGGACCTCTATCGTCTCCAGATTAGAGAGTTCTGCGGAGCCCAAGTTACCATCACCACCAAAAATGATGCGAAAGCCATCGCGCAAAATCGAGGCGCCACTAAAACCACGCACTAAAAACCCCTGTGAGCGAGGCGAGTTTATAGACGTGACCACACCACTGACGTTACGCAAGGCGTCGTTTAACCGCAGCACCTGCTGGTCTTCCAACACTTCCTGGGGAATCACCTGAATCGACTGGGGAATATCGCGTAGGGGGGTATCAGTGCGGGTGGCAGTGGTGGCAGAGGGCTGATAATAACGACTGCCTTCCTCGCCCGTCACCACAATCTGCAGTGCTTCGTCCCCTTCATCCGTTTGGGCAATCCCCGGTACCGCTGTGAGGGTTAATGCCGTTGCTGCTACATTAACCTCAACCGCAGGGACAGTATCGGTGCCCGTAATCGCTACCTGGACGCGATCGCCCGGTAATTCGGTGACCCGCACCAGAGCAATGCCGCCTGCGGGTTCAAATTGTTCAAATGCCTCCCCCGTCAGTACCGCATTGGGAATCTCGACAATCAGGGCATTGCCCGACACCGTGGTGGTGGGTGCAGTTAACTCACCGTCAGCGGTTTCTAGGATCACCCGTAAGCCTGCTTCGGTTGCTTCCAGGCGCACATTCGTGATTTGCACCAACGAGGCTTCGATTTGGGCGATCCAATCTGTGACCGTAGTGGTGGGTTGGCTGAGCGGAGCCGAAGCCAACGGGGAGATGCTTGCCTTTGCTGTTGTGGCTTGAGTTGTGGGAGCGTCAAGGACTTCTGGTTCAGATTGGCCGAGTGCCGCGGCTGCGGTAAGTATCTGTCCACTAGCAACAGTCAATAGGGTAAGCAGACTTAAACCCGGTAACGATTTTGCCATCATGTTCCTCACACACGATTGCTCCAGCTCAATCGGTCGGCAGCAAGCGTCATTTGCAACTGCCGTAACTCAGGATATTGAACTTGAAGCCAATTATTTTCAATTAAAGTAATGGTTTACACCAGAAATTTTGCGCCCCAGACGCATTTCTTTGGCGTGCCTACCCATAGCATTAGCTATCAAGCTTTGAGCGCTACTGCATGAGTAGATTGCTTATAG
The DNA here is from genome assembly GCA_039177155.1 of Cyanobacteria bacterium P01_H01_bin.119. Lineage (GTDB taxonomy): Bacteria > Cyanobacteriota > Cyanobacteriia > Phormidesmidales > Phormidesmidaceae > JBCBZT01. Next base: position 1,523 of record JBCDFX010000295.1, on the reverse strand, counting down.
ATTAGGCAACTTGGCGATACTTGGTGCCTTTATAGCTTTGGTCAAATTACTCACCGCACCCAGTGTCGCTGGAGTCGTTGACACAGAAGCAACCTGACTCACAACCTTGGCCGAACCTTTCGGTGGGTTGCTATGGCAATCTAGCCAGCGCTACAGATCGATCGGTCGCAGATTAACAGACCTAATCCTGCTGCTGAAAAACGCTGTTACTCTGGAGCTGAAAGTTTTTGGGATTAAGTCCAAACTGTTGGCGAAAGGCTGTTGCAAAGCGACTGCGATTCGCATAACCCACTCGATAAGCAATCTCTTCAACAGCTAATTCTGAGATGGTTAATAGATATCGTGCCAGTTTTAGGCGGCAGTTGCGCAAATAGCGAAAGGGGGTAGTGCCATACACGTGATGGAAGCCTTGGTTAAGCTTCAGCCGATTCAGCCCGACCTGCCGCGCTAGTGCCTCGATGGATGGGGGATTGTTGAGATTACGGGCTAGAATCTTGGCGGCTTGATAAACACCGTCTAGATCGCCAGAATTCAATGGGTATGAGAGCGATCGCCGTTGAGCCAGCGCATTGAGCTTAAGGGCAACCAATTCCAGCGCTTTGCGCTCCAGATAGGTTCGCCGCACTCTTCCACCATAGGGGCAACTGAGGATTTGATTGACGACCTGATGCATCTCGGGCGTCATTAGCCTCCACGGACGACTAAATGCAAAAAATTCAAGACCTTCAAATAGTTGCTCTGTAGTAGAGGGGGTGGGTAATGGGATCGCTCCATTCAAAATATGAGCGAACGTCGCCTGAGGTGAGGGAGCAGCGTAACCATACCGATGGCGGTGAACCCAGTTGGCCCAGTCGTAAAGAACAGCCTGATCCTGAGGCAAAAGGTGTTCAGTCAAGGTCTGTAAGTGGGACATAAAGTTGGGCGCACTGAAAAGGATCTCAACCTTAAGCTGGCGCTGTTGAGACTGCCAAACACCGAACTCTCCCTCACCCAGGTGCGGCGAAGAAAAACTTTGACCCGACGTTGGCCCAGCGATATGAAAGGTATACTCTAGGCACTGATTTAGCCCTGACATGTAACGCAAGCGGGTATGGTGTGTCGTGTAATCGAGAATGACCAGGGATAGCCCCTCCCGCAGTGGGATGGTTTGTGTATATCCTTGCCCAACCTGGGGCGACCAGACTTGCACTTGGTCAGCCGAGTCAGCATGAAATAGCCTGGGATCGTTGGGGCTGCCAGGATGGAGATAGTCAGATTTTCGATGGAGAGTTTGTATCGCCATGGGGTTATCAGCGGTCGAATGCAGTCATCAAGACCGATATTCGACTTAATGATAATAATTTGCATTATTATGCCATGGACGATTTCACGGGTGCTCAACTAAATGCGTCAGCAAATCATCCAAAATAAGATTGGCTGAGATATAGCTGCCGATCGCCCAATGGGAACCTACCTCATACACCTGATTAGCCTGCACTGCCTTAAGCTGAGACCAGAGCGGATGGGCTTGAACGCGATCGCTT
>JBCDFX010000294.1:0-5584 GCA_039177155.1 Cyanobacteria bacterium P01_H01_bin.119 | reverse complement strand
GTGCGGTGTATAAGTTATGTAATTTGTTGGTGAGCTGAGGACGGGCTGCGCCAGCATTCAAAGCCCGTGCGGTGTATAAGTTATGTAATTTGTTGGTGAGCTGAGGACGGGCTGCGCCAGCATTCAAAGCCCGTGCGGTGTATAAGTTATGTAATTTGTTGGTGAGCTGAGGACGGGCTGCGCCAGTATTCAAAGCCCGTGCGGTGTACGGGCTGTGCAAATAGGTCACTGGTTAAAGAATTGGAGACACGGCTGTGTAGATGTCTCAAAGTTTTTGAAATTATCGGGAATGTCGAATGCGATCGCTGTAGAAAGGGCTAACCCCAAAGCGCAAGAAATCTGTAGAAATAAGTCAGTTGCTCATTGTCTATCAATAGTTTGAATTGAGAATTTGAGCAGTTCTACGGAACCTCTCACTTGTCAATCAGTCTTTCCGGACTGGGCATACTAACCCCAATGGGGACATTACTCCCTCGCCCCGTTAATCTGGAGCCATCAAAAGCAGTCATTATGATAGCGACTTCCTATCCCACCGACACTGAGCCCTCAACCATTAGCGCCGACAGCCCTGGATTTTTACAGGATGCTGACGATGAAGCGACCAACTTTGCCCTGGGTAACGCCAGCGAGGCTGACCTGGAAGCAGAGACTGAGCTAGCTAGTGACACCAAGGTTAAGCCCATTGCAAACCGTCGCACTGGCGATTTAGTGCGGCTATATCTCCAGGAAATCGGCCGGGTTCGGCTGTTGCGTCGGGACGAGGAAGTGTCTGAGGCCCAATTGGTTCAGCAGTATATGACGCTGATTGAGCAGCGTAATCAAGCCGCTGAAATTGAAGCAGGTGTTCTCAAGACCTACGTTACGTTGATGACCACTTGCGATCGCTTAACGGCTCAATTGGGTCACCGCCCCTCTTTAGAGCGGTGGGCTCAGGCGGCTGGAATTGCTTCTACTGAGCTAAAGCCCTGCCTTTCTAAGGGAAAAAAGCGCTGGGCAGATTTGGTATCTCTAACCGTCAAGGAGTTAGAAACCGCGATCGCGGAAGGGCTCCGGGCTAAGGAGCATATGATTAAGGCCAACTTGCGCCTAGTTGTATCGGTTGCCAAAAAGTATCAAAACCGGGGGTTAGAACTGTTAGACCTGATCCAGGAAGGCACCTTGGGTCTGGAGCGAGCGGTCGAAAAGTTTGACCCCACTAAGGGCTATCGCTTTAGCACTTACGCTTACTGGTGGATTCGTCAAGGTATTACCCGGGCGATCGCGACACAAAGCCGCACTATTCGCCTGCCCGTCCACATCACAGAAAAACTCAACAAAATCAAAAAGGCCCAGCGGCAGATTTCTCAAGAAAAAGGTCATACCGCCACCGTGGACGATATTGCGCGGGAGCTGGAGATGACCCCCGCTCAGGTGCGCGAAGTGCTGATTAAAGTCCCCCGCGCGGTCTCTTTAGAAACCAAGGTTGGCAAAGAGCGCGACACGGAGCTGGGCGATTTGATTGAGACTGACAGCATCTCTCCAGAAGAGAGCTTAATGCGCGATGCTCTGCGCCGCGACCTGCAGCAGCTCCTCTCAGATCTCACCAGCCGAGAGCGAGATGTGATTCATTTACGCTTTGGCTTGGAAGATGGCACGCCCTGCTCACTCGCCGAAATTGGCCGCATTCTAGAGCTGTCTCGAGAGCGGGTGCGCCAGATTGAATCTAAAGCACTGCAGAAGCTGCGCCAGCCTAAGCGCCGCAACCGCGTCCGCGACTATCTGGAAGCTTTAAGCTAAGTCTGATAGCTGTCTGATAGCTTTGGGATTAGATGGCTCACCGCACCCAGTGTCGCTAAAGTCATTGGCGCAGGCGTAGCTGACTCGCCACCGGCCCAAACCGTTCGGCGGATTACTATACGGCCCAAGGCTAGATCGGTGAGGTGCAGGTACAGCGCTAAAGATAAAACCGACTGTCGATTAGAGTTAAGTTCCCTTTTTCTCCTGTAAACACACTGCGATCGCTGCAAACCTAGGTTTGTAGCGATTTTCTTATTCGACTTGAAGGGAATAAAACTTTATTCATCAGCTATCGTCGGCGATGCCAGATTAGGGTTGGTGATAAAGCGCTCATCGGTCAGACTATTGAGGAAGGCTAGCAGGTCCTGCTTCTCATCAGTCGTCAGCGTAAAGCCTTTGATAAAAGAGCTTTTGAGCGGGTTTTGGTGGCCCACTCCCGCGTGAGGGCCAGTCTCGACAGTGCGTCCGCCAGCGGCGTAGTGGTCAATGGCGGCCTCTAGGGTCGCCACGCTGCCGTCATGCATATAGGGCACCGTCAGGGCAATGTTGCGCAGGGTGGGCGCACGGAAATTGCCCATATCCTGAGGATTGAGGGTAATTTCTTTTAAGCCCGTATTGTTAGGGGGATAAGCCCCCTGCCCGTCCGTATTGTAAAGTCCGGTATTGTGAAAGGCGATTTCCACAAAGCCGGAGCGCTCGTGGCGGGTCGAGTCGCTAAAGTTAAGGCCGCCGTGGCAGTGGAAACACTCTAGCCGCTCGCTGGTAAATAGGGCTTCACCGCGCTTAGCCGCGTCAGAGATGGCATCGGGTTCACCGCCGTAGCGATAGCGATCATAGGGAGAGTTAAAAGAATTTAGGGTGCGCTCAAAGGCTGCGATCGCTAGGGTCAAATTCCGCACGCTTACTGAATCTTCTTGCCCAGATACCGTCTCAGACATCCCTTCAGATGCCGCCCCAAACACCGCTTTAAACCGCTGCGAATAGTCCGGATCGCTGCGTAGCATCGCCAGCAGCTCATTCTCTCGCCCGGCCATACCCAGTTCCACCGGCTCTTCGCCAAATAGCGGCACCAGCATTTGCTGCTCTAGATGCTGCATCAGCGGGTTGGCCCAGGTCTGAGCCGAGTTGTAGCCTACATTGGTTAGGCTCATTGAGTTGCGCGGATGCACCTGCCCCGTTGCACCGACCGAAAGAGCTTTGCCATCAGTAAAGGCCAGTGATTGGATATGACAGGTGGCGCAGGAAAAGTCACCCGTTGCTGATAGCCGTGTTTCATAAAATAGCCTACGCCCCAGTTCGACTTTTGCCGCCGTCATCGGGTTGTTGGCAGGCACCACAGGCCGAGGCACCCAACTGGGTAAGTCCCACTCAAAGTCAGATTGCCTTACCGCTTCAATTGGTTCAACCGGAAGGGTGGTCGCACCGCTATCGGGCACGTTGTGTCCCAGTGCGCGCTCAAACTGAGTTGAGATCAAAACTGTCAATACACAGGTCAGTGCCCAGGTTAGCCAGCGGCGAGACAAACAGTTTTCTCCTTACGGCGCGGGGCAGGCCGCATTAGTACTACAAATTTACTCTACGGTGAAAAAGTTTTGGCCAGTTGCCGGCTGCTCGTTAAAGGGCAGCCCTAAGCTCTGCATAATGCCTGCACAGTCGCTATCGTCTGGCGAAGACATACAGCCAACAGCCGTGTTCTCTTCGTTTTCTGACAGATTAGTGCCGCCTAACAGGGCCGCCAGGTCTGCTACCACCACATCTTCTGCCGGGTCAAAGCTAGTAAAGACCACCTCAGAGCGATTAGGAATGCTGCATACAACAGGTGCCTCTGCCGCGTCCATCTGACAGCCGACGCTGCCCAGGTGAATGGCAAACGCCTGGGACTGAGCGCTATGTTCCCCGTGCCCCGACCCGTGCCCCTCATGCCGCACCCGCGCCATATCCATCGTGGGCATTAGGTCAATGCGGGCAAACTTATAGCCAAAATTCCAGTTCCACCACATGGCGGTCAGATTGAGGGGCGAGGGTGCCAGGGTCGAGTCGATATGGTTTAGGTTAAAGGGCACTCCCAACGTGAATTTGAGGCCTATGTAGTCGCCGGCAGGGACAGAACCAACGACCTGAGTGCGAGTTTCGGGGGTGCCGTTGGCGCAAGCTCCGGTTCGATTTTCAAAGTCGAGCAGGGCCACGTCCTGATGTTGCCACTTACCGTCTTGCTGGAGCACCAGCGGCGTCTCGTTGCCGTCGGCATCGAGCAGGGCCACCTGAGAGACGTAAAAGCGGAAATCCATCGCCGTTGCTGGAGTGTCTGCCGAGCCCAGTGAGTAGGTCTCGCCGCAGGCAAAGGCTTCATCGCCAACCTGAGCAGCAAAATTGATGGTGACTGTTTGGCTGGCGATCGCTCTAGCGCTGGGCTGCTGAGCCGTCAACGCCAACACCCCCCCCAACGCGACACCAGACGTCAGGGTGATCCCAATTAGCTGCTTATGCATAGTCACCAAATCGCTTACCCATAAAAACCCTACAGCCTTAAACCGTACTGCGCGCCTGCTGAAAAAATCAAAAGACAGCCTGTCAGACTCAGAGCGCCGCCTCAAATGCCTATGTCATGCGTATTAGTCGGGCGCTGATTTTAGGCAGTTGGAGCAAGTAGACTCCCAAGCTCATCTGTTTGGCTACTGTAGCCGCAATCTCGGCAACCGTTAGCCTATAGCCGATGCAATAGAAAATATCTAAAGGCTAATAATCCGCGCCTATATGTGTAGGCAGTAAAAATCCGAGCATTGTAATGATTTGACTGATGATTACCTATTTGCTTATAATTTAAATCGAAAGTTTAGCCTGCCAGAATAGGGTGTGAGGGAAAGCATGTTTCAAGTCAAAAAGCCGCTTTGGCTGGCGGGGTTGCCGGTGGTATTGCTCTCCCCATCTGCTAGGGCTGAACTGCTGCAGTTAAACCATGATCTACTGTCTAATTCGGCTGTTTTGGCACAGGGAATTGTCCAGATAACAGGTGTACAAATTAACACTATTGATGACGGGTTAGAGCTGAGTCTAATCGCAGATGGATTACTAACAGGACCAGAAATATCCACTGCGGGAAATGCATTAATTATTGAACTTCCGAATGCGACGCTGGCATTAGAGGAAGACGAATTTCGACAGTTTGAGCCAGCAGAAGACATTGCGCTAATTCAGGTTAGTCAGCTGCCCAATAGTGAAGTGCGAGTGACAGTAACGGGCATAGATGCTCCGCCCACGGTAGCCACAACAATTCAGGCCAATGGACTGACTCTAAGTCTTGTGCCAGGCACTGCGCCAGCAAGCGATGAGGATGAAGAACTAAGAATTCTGGTTATAGATGCCCAGGAAAGTAGCTATAATCCCAGCCGTTCCAGCGTGGCGACAGATACAGATACGCCACTGCGAAATGTTCCTTTCTCCGTTCAAGTAATTCCCAGAGCGGTCATTGACGATCGCAATGTCACTGAGCTTGGAGAAGCCCTGGCAACTGCCGGAAGCGTGACCGATTCAGGCGGTAGGGGGCGCAGCGAATTTGGGCCTAACTTTTTGATTCGGGGCTTTCCGGTGGGTGACGGCGTATTTAGAGACGGAATCCCGACTTTCTCGCTGTCGGCGCTGAGTACAAACGATGTTGAACGGGTTGAAATTCTACGAGGGCCGGCGTCGGTTCTGTTTGGCCAGGGAGAGCCCGGCGGTATCGTCAATCTTGTTTCTAAACGCCCGTTAGAGCAGCCGTTTTACTCAGTTTCAGCCACTGCTGGAAGTTTTAATACCTATCGCGGCGCGG
>JBCDFX010000293.1:0-5587 GCA_039177155.1 Cyanobacteria bacterium P01_H01_bin.119 | reverse complement strand
GATGACTACGGTCATCACCCCAGTGAAATTGAGGTCACCCTGGCCGCTGCCCAGCTTAAACGCCAGCAGCGGGCGGTCGATTTTCCAGAAGGACGGGTGATTGCCATTTTTCAGCCCCACCGATATAGCCGTTCGGCGACGTTTATCTCAGAGTTTGCCCGTGCCTTTGGCCATGCTGACCAGGTGATTGTCACCGATATTTACAGTGCAGGGGAGCAAAATACTCACCAAATTTCGGGTGAAACCGTGGCGGCTGCGATCGCGGCAAATCATCCCAAGGTGAATTATTGTCCCACTCTGGACGATGTTCAGCAGACCCTAAAGCCAATGCTGCGCTCCGGCGATATTGCTTTATTTTTAAGTGCCGGCAACCTCAATCAGATTATTCCAGCGGTAATGGAGCGGTATCAACCGGTCGATGTTGATCACCTGCAAACCGTCTCATCCTGCGGCTGAGCCGTCATTATTTAAGCCGAAATTTAGGCTGAACTCTGTCGGGTGCTGTTGGTAAAAGTCTTTAATTCTTTGATGTAAGCTATGACGAATGTTCTTGAACTCAACCCTTCTTGTTGCCCGGCTCGGTCAGGTGTTTCCTTAGCGCAATATACCTCCCTCCGCGTAGGCGGCAGTGCAGAATGGTTTGCAACCCCACGCACCACAGCTGATTTACAGTCAAGCTTGGACTGGGCCAGGGCTGAGAGCCTGCCCATTACCTTTTTGGGAGCGGGGTCAAATCTGCTGGTGAGCGATCGTGGTTTATCTGGATTGGTCATTTGTACCCGCCAGTTTCGTCAGATCCAGTTTGACGATGGGACGGGGCAGGTAACGGCAGCGGCTGGAGATTCCCTCGCTGGCCTAGCCTGGAAAGCGGCACGACGCGGCTGGCGCGGATTAGAATGGGCCGTTGGAATTCCGGGTACCGTGGGCGGAGCAGTGGTGATGAATGCCGGGGCCCACGGTAGATGCATTAGCGATAGTTTGATGGACGCCCACGTGCTGAGTACGGAGGGAGCCTACAGCATTTTGAGAAATGCCGATTTACAGTATTGCTACCGTAGCTCAGTGATGCAGGGCAGCAATCGTATGGTGACTCAGGCAACCTTCCAGCTTCAGCCTGGGCACGAGCCTAAGCAGGTAATGGCCGACACGGCTGCTGACTTACAGCAGCGCCGGGCCACCCAGCCCTACGACATGCCCAGCTGCGGCAGCGTGTTTCGCAATCCGAACACCCACAGCGCGGGCCGCTTAATTGAAGCAGCGGGGCTAAAAGGCTTTACCATTGGCAGGGCTCAGGTTTCTGATCGTCACGCTAATTTTATCTTGAATCAGGGCGGGGCAACGGCAGGCGATATCTTGCGAATTATTCGCCACGTCCAGGAGACCGTTGAAAATCGCTGGTGCTTGCTGCTCAATCCAGAGGTCAAGATCCTGGGAGAGTTTTGCTCAGTTTAAGTTGAGGGCTGTTATCCGTTACGCCCCATGGAGCCATCGACGCTAGAATCGGAAAGATTCAATCCAGTAAACCAAATTAACATCACGGTCTAAGACTATGACGAAAGGGCAAGGATTTGGGTTTGGCCTCGGCAAGATGAAAGAGCTAGGCGAAGCCTTCAAAAAAGCGCAGCAGGTTCAGGAAGGGGCAAAGAAGCTCCAGGAAGAACTGGAGCAGATGGATGTAGAGGGTCAAGCCGGTGGCGGTTTGGTGAAGGTGATTGTCAGCGGCAATCAAGAGCCTCGCGCTGTCGTGATTGCGCCTGAAGCGCTTAATGAAGGGGCCGAGGTGCTCTCTGAACTGGTCACCGCCGCGATGAAGGATGCCTACAGTAAATCCACCGATATTATGCGGGAGCGAATGGAAGAACTCACTGGCGGTTTGAGTCTCCCCGGTTTGTAGCGCAATCGTGTAAACGCGACTGGTTAGGCGTTTCTGCGTCGTTTGCGGGGGAGCGCCCCCGCAATGAATCTCCTGAGTTAAAGGGGCTTTTTAGGCTCTAGCTGGACGGTTGATGCTGCCCATATTTCTATGACCATTCGACTTTTGTTTGTCTGCCTGGGCAATATTTGCCGCTCTCCCTCGGCGGAGAATATTATGAGTCATCTAATTGACCAGCGGCAGTTGGGCGATCGCATTGTCTGTGATTCTGCCGGCACCTCTAGCTACCATATCGGCAGCGCACCGGATAGACGAATGGCTAAAGCAGCCGGGCAAAAGGGCATTACTCTAGTTGGCAGCGCCCGTCAGTTTACCGCCGAAGACTTACAAAAATTTGACTATATCTTAGCAATGGACCGGCAAAACTACCGGGATATTGTTGCCCTCGATCCCCAAGGAAAGTACACCGACAAGGTCAAGCTGATGTGTGAGTTTTGCCGCCATCACGATGATGAAGAGGTGCCTGATCCTTACTACGGCGGCGCGGAAGGCTTTAACTATGTGATTGAGCTGCTGATAGATGCCTGCGAGGGACTGCTAGATTCAGTTTAGGGCAAGGCTGCAGGCCAGATTCATGTAAGTCTGGCACTTTAGGGTTATCCGGTGCAATAAGCAATCTGGTCAACGCTATATAATCTGACTGAAGTGCTGGGAGAATGCATCATGCCGTCTGACGACTTTAAGTTTGTAATCAGCTTTGACGATCCTGATTTTGATGACGAAGAAAAGGACGAAGAGGTTCAAAAGCTGCTGAACCAAATGCGCGATTTGGAAGATGTCACAACCGATCGCGTGATTGATCCCAATCCTCCGGAAGGCAATAAAGCACTGGGCGGATTTTTGGTCGGCATGCTGATGACTGAGGTTAACGGCAGCAATGCTAAAAAGCTGCTGGGCTTTCTGGGCGATCGCCTCTCAGGTAAAACGATTTCTCTTGAAGTCGAAGGCAACGGCAAAACCCTTAAAGTCAGCGCCAATAGCCGCGCCGAGCTAGAAGCTGCGATCGCCCAAGCTCAAGCCTTTATTGCCGATCCGGCCTAGCACTCTAATTCCGCACCTTTACCGAAACCTTACAGAGGCTCCTGGCGTCTTTAAGGCATTGGCACCGATCGCGATCGCGCGAGCCAGTGCCCACAACGATTTCCAGGAGTCTACTATGTTGACCTTGCACCGACCCTTTGCCCTGCTGAGTTTATCCCTAGGGGTGTTGATTGCGAGCCCTGCGATCGCGCAAACTCAGCGCGTTCCAGAGCTGTTCCAACAGGGGTCTGAGGCTGCCGCCAACGATTCCGCCGAGTTCACCGCCTCTACTAACACCAGCGAAACCTTATATTTAGCCCCCAATCAAGTTGTTGAATACTCCCTCCGGCTTAGCGCCCCGGCAACCCTAGGCGGTCGCAGACTGGAAGCGGGCAGCGTAATTCGCGGCCAGTTTGAACCTGTGTCCGGCGGTTTACGCTATGTGGCAACCGGGGCAGAATCGAGCGATCGCATTTATACCTTTACTGCCGCCTCCGACACGCTCCACGACGTCAAAGATCCCCGCGAAACCTCCACAGGAGCAATTTTGGGTGATGCCGCCATTGGCGCAGCCGGGGGCGTAGTTTTGGGAGAAGTTTTTGGCAACGCAGATGCTGTCGAAATTATTGGGGGGGCGGCCGCAGGGGTTATTGTCGGTAATGTTACTGCTCAGCGGGTCGTAGTTTTAGAACCCAACCAAGTACTCACGCTGGTCACTCAGTTCTAGAGACCCAATTTTGCAGCTGGATTAGGCCACGGCGGTTATGCATCATACTGAGCAGCCGCTTGAACAGTCGCAGCCGGAGGATATCCAGTGTCCGCCCAGCGATCTTTACAGTGACGAACCACCCTAAAGCTGGGTGGTGTGGGATGAAGGCGGGCAATTTAAACCAAATCAACGCGATCTAAAATGGCGTCTAGGTCAGCGGATGTCTGGCATTTTCCCAAGGCTTTTTGATAATAATTCAGCGCGATCGCGTAGTTGCCCAAGCTTTCGTGCAGGCGCCCTAAGCGGTGGAGCAGCATTGCCGATTCTGAGGTAGTGTCAGCCCCTTGGACTTTATCTAGGGCATTGAGGTAGTAAATAATGGCTGTTTCTGGGCGGTTGGTGCGCTCGCCCAACTGTGCAATCTGGCTAAGCAAAATCGCTTCTTCTCGTGCGGTGTCGGTTTGCTGGCCAAACTCCCGGCAAACCTCCAGGGCTGATTCATAGCAGGCCAAGGCAATCAAAAATTCCTGACGATAGGCGTAGACCTGCCCCATGCAGGAGAGGGTCATCATTTCACCAAATCTATCCTGCTGTTCTTCACGTAGGGTCAGGGCATGTTCAAAATTTTTCAGGGCTTGAGTGTAGCGCCCCAGATAGTAGTTCACTCGACCAAGGTTATGGAGGGCAACGGCTTGGTAAACGCGATCTCCGGACTCTTCAAAAATATGTGTCGCGGTTTGGAGCGGGGCGCAACTGCTCTCGTAGTTTTCTTGTTTGCAGTGGGCTAGTCCAATACCCATTAAACACAGGCCCATTTCGGTTAGTCGCCGCTGCTGCACGGCCCGGCTGAGTGCCTGCTGAAAGTAGGATAGCGCTTTGTCGCAATTGTCTTGAAGCTGATAGTGGTTGGCTAAGCCCATCAGCACATCGAGATCGCTGTCGGAATCAGTTGGTTCCACTGCTTGAAGGGGAGCCCGCTCGATAGATGGGAGCTCAGGCTCGGCAGCGGTGGGGCGAAATTGCTGAGCGCTGCAAATAAAGGCAACGGCATTGAGCGCTGTGTCTATATAGCCGATATGGTTGCGCTGCTGAGCGGTCATTAGCAGGGCCTGAAAGGTGGCGAGGGCTGCTTCTATTTGGTTGTCGTCGTACTGCTGCCAGCCTTGGTGACAGAGAGCCGACAAATCTGTTAGCAACGGTAAGCTAAACGCGATCGCTTTGTGAATTAGGGCAATTAGTAGAGGCTGCGGAGCTGCTTGGATAAAGGAAACTTCAAACGAAACGGTAGACATCGGGGACATAGCACTCTCCAGACGGTGTAAAGGAGCTGTCGTTGTTCTGTAGAGATCTCTTTCTGGTACCCGACAAGTTATTCACTTTTTGATTGAAAAATTACGGGAAATTGCTGAATTCACCGCTGCTCTTCGCGGGCCAGCTCTGCAATATAGTGCTCACCCAGCTCTTCGCCAGCAATCGGCACACTTTCAAAAGCCACCGTGCCCTTGACTTTGACGCGATCGCCTAGCTCAGGTGCGATCGCTGTGGTCAAGACCCAAATTAGCCCCGTCTCATCCTGGACCTGATACAGCGAGCTCTCCACTAGCGGTACCACTGCTACCACCTGCCCCTGCACATAGACGGGCTCTGCCTCAGTGATAACTGTTGGTGTCGAGGGTGCGCCCGACGGGGCTACGATATCTGCCACAGGGGTGACTTCGCCGGTTAACCCATCATGGGTCGGCACATTCATCTCCGATAGCGGTCGGACAGAGCCCATTCCGCAGCCCTGCAATCCCAGCAAGCCTATCCCAACCAAAGCGCTAAACAGCGGCCCTACTAGGCTTAACCTAATCTCAGCGGCGTTGCTTTTTTCCTGGCCTTTAAGTTTCCGTTTGGGGCGCATCCAGATTCTCCCTATGTTGTTC
>JBCDFX010000292.1:0-5597 GCA_039177155.1 Cyanobacteria bacterium P01_H01_bin.119 | reverse complement strand
TCCCTCTCCCTTAGAGGAGAAGGTTGGGGTGAGGGCCTAAAGCGTTACATCCAACCGCACAGCAGCATCCTCCGTTATTTCAGGAACTGCCAACACCAGCTCCGATTCAGGTTCCGGCTTATCCCCTGGCTGAACTGCTGACGCCGCGGGCAACATACCGAGCAATGGCAACGGCAGCAGCGTCGTCAAATTTGTAATCAGCACAAGCAGCCACAGGTTACTAAAATCTGTCTCCGTCACTCCTAGCTGATGCGTTAACAGCGCACCTAGCTCATGGGAGAGCAGCCCCGACAGATTTACCACAGACATTAGCAGCGCAAAGAGCGTCGCTTCTACCCCCGGAGGACAGAGTCTGGCCGATAGCACCAGCACCGGCATAAACGCGATTTGCCCAGCGACCGTCAGCACCAAACTATCACCCAAGCTAAACCACTGATCGTCAATGCCCAGCGACCGATTCAGATGCGTCACCAAGATCAACGTCGTCATCCCCAACAGCGCCGAACTTACTGTCGCCCAGCCAAAAATCTTCCGAAAGGAGACTTCCTTTAGAAACCGCTGAAAAATCCAAATACCAATCAGTGAGGCCAAACTCGTAACCAGCCTCACCCGACCAAGAAACTCAGGCGCAAATCCCAGCTCGTTGGTTGAAAAAAAGAAAAACGCGGAATCTGCCGTTGGCGTTGCCTGCCACAAAAACAAGAACAAAGCAGGCATCCAAATGACCTTTTGAGACACCGCCGCTTTTAGTAATTTGACCTGATCAACAACAACTTTAAGGTTAGATTTTTCGGTTACAGGATCTTCTGCAATCAACCACGCCACGCCACACACAATCAATGGGAACGTCGCCGTAATCGCAAATATCACCTGCGTACTCGTGCGCTCCAGCAACAAACCGCCTAGGTAAGCCGTGAGTAAGCCACCAATGGCAGATGCTCCCCAAGCCAAGGACTGTAAAGTGCCTGCGCTTCCCTGCCCTTCTTCTCGGGCACGTTCTACCACCAATGAGTCAACGATGACGTCTGAGATGGCAACAGAGACGGAGGTCAGCAAGATAGCTGCGGTTGCAGCTAGGGGGGTATGGACAATAGTTGCTAAAGAAAGCCATGCGATCGCACCCAAAACCCCAGACAAAATCAAATAGGGTCGCCGCCGATAGCGAAAAATCGGCAGCCCATCAGACATAAAACCAAACACCGGCTTAATCGTCCAGGGCAACATCGCCACCCCCATCAGTGCCGATACCTCTGCCGGAGACAGTGCAATGTCATCTTTTAGGAAGAAGCTCACCGCCAACCTCGCCAGGCCCAAAATGCCTTGAACGAAGTACACAATCAAAATAGCGCTCAGCTCCAGCGTCAACGGCTGACCTAGCAGCAGTCGCTTTTCGATAAAGCCCTTAATTCGCTGCTTGCCAGATAGCTCAGAAGTAGACACCGCCATAGAAGCCGCTATACAAAGAAATGTAACCTCACCTTCATAATAGCGGGATTTCTAGTTTTGTTAAGAAAAGTATCTAAGCCCAACGCGTTCCATGCCACAACCCACCGTACAAAACCGTCGTACATTTCGTCGCATATTTGAGATGATGCACATACCCCTACTTCACCGATTCAGTAGAAACATGCCCCTCATCAAAGTTCAAACCTCCGTAGACGCCCCTGCCAAAACCACCGTCGAAGACCTGCTAAAACAGCTCTCTGCCAGCTTATCCAAGCACCTTGGCAAACCCGAATCCTATGTGATGACAGCTTTTGAGCCCAGCACCGCCATGACCTTCGGCGGCACCACCGACCCCACCTGCTACATCCAAATCAAAAGCGTCGGCACCATGGGCGGAGATCGAACCCAAACCATGAGCCAAGACTTCTGCGCCAAAGTCCAAGCCGCCCTCGGCGTCCCTCCAAACCGCACCTACATCGAATTCGCCGACAGCAAAGGCGCCATGTGGGGCTGGAACGGCACCACCTTTGGCTAAAACTCAAACTCTCGGTCAGCCATTCATCACCTCACAGCCCGAATCAGCCATTCATTACTTCACAGCCCGAAGTAAATCTCCTCTCGGGAGGAGTACCCGAGCGCAGCGAGGGGAAGGTGGGTTCGACACGCCGAGCCACCCACCAAGACGTCTCCCTACTCGGCCGCAGGCTTCTCACCCTCAACCGCTTCCTCCGGCTCCACCCCAAAATACTGATCCAACACCTTCTTCACCATCGGCGCAGCAAACGAACCGCCACCCCCACCCGAGTGCTCACCAAACGCTAGCACCACAATTTCCGGATTCTCGTAGGGCCCATACGCGCCAAACCAGGTGTGATTTTCCCGAGGCGGCGCTTCTGCTGTACCACTCTTACCTGCAATGGGCGGCAGCTTAGGATCGTTAACCGCGCCGCCCGTGCCGTCCGTAATCACCTGTCGCAGGCCCTCCTGCAACACCTTTATCGTGCTCGGCTGCATCCCTAACGACACCCTCTCCTGGCTCTTGTCCTCCCCGTCCATGACAAAATATGGCGTCACCAGATCGCCACCATTGGCCACCACGGCAAACATCACAGTAATTTGCAGCGGCGTCGCCAGCACATTTCCCTGACCAATCGAGGCATTAATCGTATCGCCCAGATACCAGGGCTCACCCAAGACATCCCGTTTCCACTGCGCATCCGGTACCAGGCCTGGATCTTCGTCAACCCCCACTTGAATGCCCGTCTTAGAGCCGAGTCCATAGGCGCGCATCCACTTTTGTAGCTCTACTTCACCCACGCTACGCCCAATCTGATAGAAAAAAGTATCGCTACTCCAAGCCATCGCACCGCGAAAGCCCAGCGGCCCAAATCCAGCATTATTCCAATCCCAAAACTGAATGCCGCCGATATTCAAAAATGGATAGGTTGGCAACACTGCATCCGGCGAATATTTCCCAGACTCTATGCCTGCTGTTGTTGTCACCACCTTAAAGGTACTCGCCGGTGCATAGGAAGACTGCACTGCCCTATTTACCAACGGATAGCCATTCTTCGTGATCTGCTCCCACTGAGCCTGGGTAATCCGGGTCGAAAAAATATTCGGGTCAAACGTAGGCCGACTCACCATGGCTCGAATCGCACCATCGCGCGGGTCCATCGCCACAATCGCACCAATTTTGTCACCTAGGGCCTGCTCTGCCACCCGCTGCAATTCTAAATCCAGCGTAATCTGCACATCCTGGCCAGAGACAGAAGGCTTCTCGCCAATCACACTCAGCACACGGCCACTACTATCGACCTCCACTTGCTCGCCGCCCCACTGACCGCGCAGGGTTTCTTCCATGGCCAGCTCTATGCCCATCTTGCCGATGACATCTCCAAGGCGATAGTCCTGCTCTTTCAAGGCCTCTAAATCATCGGTGTTGATTTCTCCGGTGTAGCCCAGCACATGGGCCCCCAGATCTCCTCGGGGATAGTTGCGCACGGCCTCAGCCTCTACTCGCACACCCGGCAGCTCGTTAGCGTATTCAGCCAGCGCTGTCGTCTGCGCCGAACTCACACCGCGTGAAATGGGTACAGACTTATTGAGGTTGTAGCTGCTCTGCTCTAGCCGTTCGTTAATTTCTCCTACGGGGACATCTAGTATCTGCGCCAGCCGTTCAATCACTCGCTCTCTATCGGCCTCTTCCTTGGGCAAAGCGATGGGCCAAATTGAAACAGAGTGAGACAGTCTAGAGCTAACGAGTACCTCACCATTGCGGTCTGTAATGGTGCCCCTTGCAGGTCTACGGGGTAACAGCAAAATGCGATTATCTTCAGCCAGCTCACGGTTACGCTCACCTTCCACAATCTGTAGGTAGGCTAGGCGACTGCCGATACCGCCGAGCATGACTAGGCTCAGCAGCAGCATGATGACCACCGACTGATACTGGCGACCTACCGTACGACCGCCCTTTTTTTCACCAAAGCTACCAGAAAAACCGCCAGAAGACGCGCGTTGAGAAAAAGACATGATCGCCAAACTGTAAAACAAGCTGTCCGTTCCCAGTTAGTCTAGCGCTTCATTTCTGCCCTTACGCTTTTTCTAATGGATCAATTATCTAGCACACTCGGGCGCGGTGGTGAAATTGGCGCAGGAGCCGGTGGTGGGGACGCAGGAGCCGGTGGCGGTGGCGGCGGCGGCGGTGGCGGCGGTGCTGCTGGGGCCGGTGGTGGTGGCGGCGGCGGTGGCGGTGCTGGAGCCGGGGCAGGTGCCGGGGCTGGCGCTGGCGAGGGTGCCGGTGCGGGTGCAGAAGGAGCTGGGGCAGGTGCCGGGTCAGAATTCCCTCCACCACTAAAGATAGGATCTGGTGGGCTGCTGCTCGAAGCCTCTTCACTGCTGCTATCGCTGCTATTACTCTCAGACTCGGTACTACTGCTTGCAGACTCTGACGAACGGCGACGGTCATCACGGTCATTGTCGCGATCGCTCTCACCCGGACGCTCAGCAATCACTCGCCCTGGGTAAACCGGCTTAGCTCGTAGAGAACCCTCTCGGTTTAGCGGCGGCACATCTGGAAATTCTTCAACGGGTAGATCGTCAATGAACTGATCCATAAACTTGTACCAGGCTAGGGCAGCCGTCCGACTCGCGCCCCCTGTTGGGCTACTGTCGTCATTGCCCATCCACACACCAGCTACCAGCTGAGGGGTAAAGCCGATAAACCATAAATCTCTATTTTTCTCAGACGTACCAGTCTTACCGGCCACTTGTCGGCCAGGAATAGCGGCATTACCGCCGCTACCACCATTGACCACACCTTCCATCATCCACGTCATGATCGACGCGGTATCTGGATCCATTGCCTGCTTGGGCTTCTCATCAAATTCGTAGATAACGTCGCCTTGGCCATTGGTAATTTTAGAAATGCCATGGGGAGCCACATGCTGGCCTTCGGCAGCAAACGCACCGTAAGCGCTGGTCAGCTCCAGCAAGTTCACCTCAGAAGAGCCGAGCGCCAGCGAGTAGGCAGGTAATAGATCAGACTTGATACCCATACGATGAGCCAGGGCAATGACGGGGTCAAAGCCCACATCGACGAGCAGCTTTACAGCAACGATGTTAATCGAGCTGGACAGGGCGCGGCGCAAATCGACGTAGCCGCTGTAGCCACCGCCATAGTTCTTAGGTTCGTAGCCATCGACGACATAACGGGCATCGGCATAGCTCTTGTATGGCGACATCCCAGTTGCGATCGCAGTCGCATACACAAACGCCTTAAACGTAGACCCCGGCTGTCGCTGAGCCTGAGTCACCCGGTTAAACTGACTGCCGTCAAAGTCGGTACCACCGACCATCGCTCTAATTTCGCCCGTTTGCGGATCGATTGCCACCAGCGAGGCCTGCTCAAAGCTTTGCCACTGACCGTAGTCTTCAATAATTTCTTCAATGGTCTTCTCAGCAGCCGTTTGCCATTCCGTATTGAGCGTTGTCTCAACGACCAAGCCACCGGCATCTAGCTCTTCTGGCGTCAAAATCGTCTCTAGCTGCTTTTTGATATAGATCGTGAAGTAGGGAAACTGACTGTACAGATACTTAGGCTCTTGCTGCTCCAAGGTGACCTCTTCGCCATAGGCTTCACTAGCCTGGGA
>JBCDFX010000291.1:0-5618 GCA_039177155.1 Cyanobacteria bacterium P01_H01_bin.119 | reverse complement strand
CGGGTATTTAACACTGGTAACAATGCGGCAGCGCCAGAAATCGCTAATTTAGAGCGTATTGAAGTGCTTATTGAAGTACTTAAAGGTCCCGCTTCGGTGCTGTATGGTGAGGCCGACCCTGGTGGTCTGATCAATCTGGTGACAGAAAAGCCCCTGGCAGAACCCTACTATAATCTCCAGCTTCAAGCAGACAGCCGCGAATTCTTTAGTCCAAGTGTTGATTTATCAGGTCCAATTACTGACGATGGTGATGTGCGCTATCGTCTGAAAATCACTTCAATTTCAAGGATTTGCCCGACCTTGGGGAGTAAACCCAGTGCCCTAGAGTCATGAGAACTGCTTGCATTATAAACCATGACTTTGCTCCGATTACCGCTGCTGCTGAGCATTGGATAATGGCAATTAGACACTCATAACCATAACCTTCAAGCTCCAGAGACCTCTCGCAAAGCTATTAGGTCCGTCTAAGGTCTCCATGGGGCTGGGCATAGAAATCTAGAGCTAATCAAAATTTGATAGAAAAAGAGCCCACAAAGGTAAATCCTTCACCGGGTCGATTTTCAATTAGTCTAGACCCTTCAGAACTGTCGATATAGTCCACATCAAATAGATTGCGGAAATTGAGAGCAGCTCGCCAATTGTCTTTTCGGTAAGAAATGGCGGCATTGGTGAGAAAATAGTCTTCTAGCACATAGCTATTATCATTATCACCAAAGCGATTGTCCACATAGTTGACACCAATACCAAACCCTAAACCGGCCAGATCGCCCTGTTGAATTTCATAGTTGGTCCACAGGTTGACGTTGTGCTCAGGCACTCCAAAAATACGATTGTCCTCTAACCCGTTATTGTCCTCAGTAATATCGGCATCCGTATAGGCATAGTTGGCAACAATATCCCAGCCTGGAAAGATTTCGCCGATCACATCTAACTCTACTCCCTGACTCCGTTGCTCGCCGGTGGCAACTGCAAAAGACTCTCCTGGCAGAGCATCTGGATCGGCCGTTGCCACATTCTGTTTGGTGATAGTAAACAGAGCTAAATTGGCAGATAGGCGGCCTAGCTCAGCCCTGGCCCCTAGTTCAAACTGTCGTCCTTCTTCCGGTTCTAAGAGATCACCCGAGCGCTCTCTGGCTGAGTTGGGTACAAACGACGTACTGTAGCTGGTATATAAAGAGAGATTTTCAGTGGGCTGATACACTAGGCCAACTCTGGGGGTAAATGCGTCGTTACTTTGGCTATCGCTGGTATTTCGCTCTAGATCGTCAATGTCTGTGGTCACCGTATCGTAACGCAGCCCTGCCAACAAAAATAGGTTGTCTAGTAGAGTGACTTGATCTTGAACATAAATACCCAGGTTATCAGTGCGAAAATCGGTGATCTGAGGGGGTGGCTCACTAAAGCTGTCGGGTCTGGAGACTAGCCCATAGACCGGATCAAACACGTTGAACGGCGGCTGAGGTGTGAAGTCAAAGCGTCTGCTATTTTCCGCTTCCCGCCGATACAGATCGACACCGGCTAAGAGGGTATGTTCAATTGAGCCAGTGGCAAACTCACCCACTACGTTGGTTTGCAGCTCATAGCTGTCGCTGGGCTGAGCATTTTGAAGCCAGACACGAAATATATCACCCGTGGCTTCGTTGGTGCCAAAGGCCGCGTTAGAGACAAAATTACTGTCAAAGCTGATATAGCGAAAGCTATTGCGCACCTTCCAGCTATCGCTAAAGCGATGTTCAAACTGATAGCCTAGCCGCAGAAATTCATTGGAGGCATCGTCATCGGGTTCACCCGTAATCCGATCAAATGGCACATCGGCGACGCGATCGCCAATGATCGGTATGCCGCTAAAATCAGCTGGCCGGGTTTCGTCGCTGTACTCCAGCTCAACGGTGAGGTCGGTGCGATCGCTAATGGCCCAGCTCAGCACCGGTGCAATAAAAAAACGCTCCACCGGCACATCAAAATCCCGGTGATAGTCCTCATTGCGGTACAGCGCATTCAGGCGATATAGCAACTGCCCATCTGCTGTTAGCGGCCCCGAAATATCAATACTCGGCTCAATCAGCTCCCGATTCCCTGCCCGTAAACTCAGTTCATAAAACGGTTCTGCAAGCGGCTTTTTAGTCACCAGGTTGATCGCACCGCCAGGCTCCAATGACCCTGCCAAAATTGATGCCGGACCTTTTAATACTTCAATTTGTTCAATAGTTGCCAGCTCCTGAAAGCCTACATTACCAGCCGACCCGTTGGTTTGGCGAAAGCCATCCCGCAGTATAGATGAGCTACTAAATCCACGAATAATAAATCGCTGGCCGCGCTGGTCAAGCGAATTAGAAACAACACCGCTAGCGTTACGCAGGGCATCATTCAAACGAATCACCTGCTGGTCTTCTAGAACCTCCTGAGGGATTATCTGGATCGATTGAGGAATCTCATCTAGGGGCGTGTCGGTGCGAGTTGCGGTAGAGGCCCTCGGCACCACATAGCGACTATTCTCTTCTCCAGTGACGACCAACCGTAATGGCTCTGCTGCTGGTGTGGAGACAACTGAGCCCGTAGGCACTACGCTGAGCCGTAATGTCTGTGCCTCTGATGACACATCAGCCACTGGCGGCGCATCTGTACCTGTAATCGAAAGCTGCACGATATTTTCAGCTAAGTTGACAGCTTGAATAACAGCAATTCCTACGGCAGGCTCAAATACCAGAAACTCGTCCTCGGCAAGCACCAATGTCGCATTGGAAATCTCCGCTACTAGGGCATTATCCACATTATTCGTTTGGGGCAAAGACAACGTCTCACCTGCCGTTATTAGGCGAATATCCACACCTGTTTCGGTAACATTTAGCTGGATATCGATAATTTGAACAGTCTCAGACGTTTGGGCAAGGATAGGGGATTGATCATTACTTGTTAACGCGCTGTCAGGCAGCGTATTTGTAGCTAATAAAGTCTCTCCCTGGGCGGCTTCTACAAAAACAACTGACCCAACAATAACAGCACCTATCGTTAAAGGATTCCAGCCCTGTAATAACTTTCTCATTATCTTCCTCACACCAAAGTTTGACTCCATAAAGGATTCGAATGGTTTGTGTTGTCATACCAAATCCAAATTTAGTACCCTGAAAGCGGGTACCCCTAGCCGAATGCCTTGAGGGTATTGAGACTATCGGTCAGAATTTTGTACTAAGCACCATCCAAATGCGGAATCAAAGAACTATTCTCGATTAGGTTAGAAGAATTCCTAATAGCTTTCTATAGATTTTGGGCGATTAACGCATTTTCTTTCCAGACTGATTTTGCCAGGGCCTTTACCTAGCTGGCATAGGGCCAAACCTGCATTTGAAATAGTTTAGGGTTTAGCCCGGTTTGCTTGCGAAAGGCTTTAGCAAAATGATTACGGCTACGGTAGCCCACAGCCGCTGCAATACTCTCAACAGACATGGTGGAGGTGGTTAATAATCGCTCTGCCATCAACAGTCGACAGTCCCGTAAGTATTTGAAGGGTGTAGTGCCATAGACTTCACGAAACCCTTGGTTGAGCTTCAGCCGATTTGTGACCACCTGTCGTGCCAGTGCCTCCACCGTCGGTGGGTTAACCATCTCGTTTCTTAAAATCGATGCCGCCCGATAGATACAGTCGAGATCGCTCGGGTGCAAACGCGGCTGCGTAATCGCCTGAACTCGCAATTTCACTAGATCTAGAGCCTTTTTCTCCAGATATTTTCGTCGCGTTTCCCCCTGATAAGGGCAGCTTAGAATCTGACCCATCATCACCTTCATCTGGGGAGTGATGACTCGACGATTGGCATACTGGAGATCAACGGCGGCCACATAGAGGTGAGCTGGCAACGCACACTCAATAGAACTCTCATAATCAGCCCTAGTGTTTTCCTGAGGAGCGCAGGTATTCAGATAGCTTAAGAGAGCCTCTATATTTAACCCTGAACGTACACCCTGGCGACGCCATAGAGCCTGGACAATTTCCCCAAATCGTTGTTGCATTTGCAAAGGGAGACGCTCTAAGCAAGCTTGAACGTAGGCCAAAGTAGAGTGGTAACCGTTGAAAATTACTTCAATTTCAAAGCACTGCCTGCCCTTAGGGAGTGCAACCAATTGTTTAGAGTCAAGTCTTGCGATAAAGCTGCTATATTGCCCATCCACATCAGACACAGGGAACTCAAATTTGGTCGTGAGTTCTTGACCTGATGGCCTATTAATGATGGCCTCGCGATTAATCACGTAGTTCATAATCACTAAGGTCAAGTCATCTCGCAATTGAATATGTTGTCGATATCCCTGGCCAATTTGGGCGGGATACAGCAAGATTTCATCGGACGGATCGGCATGAAACAGACGCGAATCGTCAGGGCTACCGGTTAAAAGCCAATCTTTGTAGTGATTTACGATCAATCGCGTTGCCATGATTTTGATAAATGCAAATGTATATTATTAATGAGAATAATTTGCATTATACTTGACCGTTTGTACTGCAGGTTATAGCTGGTTAGGTCAACCTTAAAAATTATGGGGATGGGATGGGTTATCCCATAGTCTGGGGGCAGGTTGGTCAATGATGGTTAGTGACAAAAGGAGAAATAGTGCAAAATACCTCAGAAGAATGCTCGGCCATGGTTGCAGAAACACCGTCTGTTCCCATTTTGTCCATAGCAAATATAGGGCGACGGCTTCAAGACAGTTGGATTTGGCAGGATATTAGTTTCAAACTGTTTGCCAACGACCGTCTGGCTATAGTGGGTCCGTCTGGAGCAGGGAAAAGTCTTTTACTTAGAGCATTAGCTGGGTTAGACCCAATCCAGTCAGGGGAGATTTCTTTTCAAGAAAAATCTTTGTCTAGCTTAACCATGCCTGACTTTCGGTCCCAGGTGACCTATCTGCATCAAAAGTCTGCCCTGCTAGAAGGCACCGTTGAGTCCAACCTGCAACAGATTTATCGACTCGCTGTCCATCGTAACAAAACCTATGATCGGTCACAGATTCTAGAGTATTTAGAGGTTTTAGGACGCTCTGAACCATTTTTAGAACGCTCCACCGAACAACTTTCCGGTGGAGAACAACAAATTGTCGCCTGCTTGCGATCGCTACAATTATCCCCCACCGTTCTACTCCTCGATGAACCCACCGCCTCCCTCGACAACGCTGCCACCCAACAGCTAGAGGCATTAATCACCCAGTGGCAACAGAGCGATCCTAATAGAGCCTACATTTGGACCAGCCATGACCCCACCCAAATAGAACGAATCACCACTCAGCAGTTCGTACTTTCTGCCAAGAATCAATAAGACATCCCTTTCCCCTTTCATCCCTTCCCCGTCCAACCCATGACTGACACCTACCTCCCCATCAACAACTGGCAACTCGCCCTCGCCGCCGCCCTTATTCTGATCAACATTATTCTTTCTCTGAGCTTGCGCCTTGGTCTGGCCAGACGTCTAGGAATTGCCGCATTACGCATGGTAATCCAGCTCCTATTAGTCGGCTATATCCTCGGGTGGGTCTTTGCCTTAGAGAATCCGTTTTGGGTGCTCGGCTTGGCGCTGACTATGAGTGCGATCGCAGGTAATGCCTCGGTTAACCGTACCCGTCGTCGCTTCCCG
>JBCDFX010000290.1:0-5640 GCA_039177155.1 Cyanobacteria bacterium P01_H01_bin.119 | reverse complement strand
GGCCGACTATTTCTATCGCAAACGGCAGGCGGAAAATCGGCTGCGATCGCGCCTTGGCATTTTGCCGCCCCCCGCACCCTTAGCCAAAGCGCTGCCCCCGATTAATGGATTACGCCAAGCGATAGCCTGGATGCAGACTGGGCCAGTGGCGATCGCCGCTAATCTGTTTTGCGAAGCCGATTTACCCGAGTCCTTGCGGTCAAGTCAGCCAGGTGCAACTTCCCAAAGCTGGTCAGCCCGACTGTCTCCCACAGCCATGCTGCTAAACGCGCGACCGATGAGCACCAATAGCCCTAAAATCGCAGCCGCTCAATTGGAGACGGGCTCTGTTCACAGCGTTAGCCGTCTGGAGAAGTACGAAGATCAGAGCGCGATCGCCTCTCGAACCGCTTCAACTCAGCTTACACAGACTGATCAGGCGATCGCTTCCTTACCTCTATCCATCTCTAAAGCAGACACAGCCATCTCTAAAATAGACACGGCCATCCCTGAAATAGACACGGAATCTCGCCTTCAACAAACAACAGCAGCCGACGACTACATCGACGCCAAAGTCACCTCAGCCAGATATGTCGAACATCCTTTGGAAATGCTGCTGCGCTGGATTGACAAACTCCTCTCTGTGCTAGAAGACGCTATACAGAAGTGCGCGCAGCGGCTTAAGCAACCTAAAGACGACGAGGTAAACTAAGCTTGAAGCAGTCAGAAGTTGAGGCAACTGTCCCACTGGTTATGCTGGCTGAGGCTTCGATAGTGGCTTCGATAGTGGCTTCGACGATGGCTTCGACAATGGCTTCGACGATGAGCTCAGCCGAATCGAGCTCAGCCGAATCGAGCTCAGCCGAATCGAGCTCAGCCGAATCGAGCTTAGCCAAATCAAATTCAGCCCAATCGCGAAGTTGAGCAAATGCAAAATATCTCAGCCGCAGAATTGGCCCAATATCGCGCCACCGCTCAGCGACGGCAGGCTGCATATCAGCAACAGCAAATTCAGCGTCAGCAACTCGGTTGGCAAGTGGCCCGGCAAGCTGCTGAACTTTTGCAGCAGCACTTTCAAGTGCGGCGGGTTTGGCTGTTTGGCTCCATGCTGGAGGCGCAGCGGATACGCTCAGAGTCAGATATTGATCTTGCTGTCGAAGGGTTGGCGGATGACCAATACCTACAGGCCGTTGCCGAACTGCTGGATTTGTCGGCATTCTCGGTAGATCTGGTGCAGATGGAACACGCCAGCCCCAGACTCCGTGAGGTGATCGAACAGAAAGGAGTCGAGCTATGACGCGCTACGCCGTCTTAGTCGGCGAAATTAACCGTGACCTGGCAGATTTAGAGCGCTTGGTTGAACAGACTCAAGCTTTAATGTCCAAGGTGCAATCCACGGGCGATGAAGACTATTTGGGAACGGTAGCGCTCAATCTGCATGGCTTTTACGCTGGCGTAGAACGAATCTTCAGAGACGTGGCACTGACGGTCGATGGCTCTTTACCAGACGGTGCAGACTGGCATCGACGACTCTTGCGACAAATGGCAGCCGTGGTGCCGGAAATCCGCCCAGCCGTTGTAAGCAGCACAACGCTGCAGAAATTGACCGAACTGTGCGCGTTTCGCCATGTCGTACGGAATGTGTATACGTTTGACTTGATTCCCAACCGAATTGAGGCGTTAGCCCACGAATTGCCTAAATGTCTTACTCATTTACAAGTCGATTTGCAGCGATTCTGTGAGTTCTTAATGACGGTTAATGGCGCGGTGCAGGCGTAAATTGTTGGAGGCATAAGAAAGCGATCGCTTTTTGTTCAATCAACAAAGCGCGATCGCTTTCAGTTCTACAGGGATGGGTTTGAGAAAGGATGAACTAAATCATCATCGAACTTAGCTGAGGGCAGAGCCGCTGCGATTATAGCTGCGGCTGGCGCTGGCGGTAGGCTTACCCTGAATATGACTCCAGTAATCTGCAACCTCAGCGGGCATACCAATTTCACTATTGGTGCGGCTAAGCATGGCCTGCTGCCGCTGCTTAATAGTGTGGTGATGACGCATCATTAGTGCGCGGGCTTGATCTTGAGCAGTCATAATAGTGATCTCCTGAAAAGTGAATGTAAAACGCTTTCTGATCTAATTATACAAAAATATTCTGTAGCGAAATTTACCATAATCACTTTTTTGGCAGTCGATCGGACAATTAGGGCAAGACTGCGAGTCAGATTGACCTTATATCAGCTATTTCAGCGATACTAGGTACGGTGAACAATCTGTTATGTATATGCTGGGTCCTGAGCTTAGATGAGGTCCCGTGGTTGAAATCTGGAACTTGTTACACGACGGTGGCATTGTCACTTTCAGTGGTGAGTGCCCCGGCGATATCTCTGTGAAGGTCGAAGTAGAGTATCTATGTGATGTACTAGCCACCGGGTCTAACTTTCTCTGGGTACACCTTCACAGTTGCAGCGACGTGAAATTCACTCCTTTCGAGAACTCAGAACTTGTCAAAGATCTCACTCAATTGAGGGATTGTGACCTCGAGATTCTGAGAGCAAAAGATGAGGAGAGTCATATCTTAGTCTTCTGTACTGATGGCATACTGCGTCTAAACTACGCGGATGCAACTTGTGAGCTGGACAACGGTGTTTCAGTTACCTTTACTTCTCTGTCTCAGGCATGCAAAAAATATTGGGATGACTGGGAGCGGCGTAGCAAGGACGACGCATAACAAGCCGCAAATCATTTACTGTAAATGACTGAATATTCTGACAAAATCACTGTTGAACAAGCCTACTTGGCAGCATATGAGTACTTGCTGCGTAGATGGGAGTATATGCCTAAGCGACTGATAGCCGACGAACTCAGCGACATGAGTTTATTAGATGACGGAGGCAGTGCCGACCCAGCTTGCAAGAGGGAGTTTGTCAAAGCTCTCCGCGCGGTTCTTGATGCTGAGGCGGAATCAGGGCGATACACTAGAACCGATCAACAGCTAACTTGAAATGCATAACAAGTCGATGCAGCGGACTACTAATACAGAAATTCCCTTTTAGTCCTTTCCCAGCCGCCGATCTCAATCGATAAACGCTGTTCAAATTGTTTTTATGCCAACGATTCCAGCGATACTCAGTGCGATGAGCAATCTGACCAACGCTACAGTTTGTTGCCTTTCTGGATCAAAGGCTGGGGCGATCGCGCCGCAATTACAATAAGGCTATCTCCTGCTGCCATCGGTCGATCTTTAGGCGGATTGACCATGGGCTGGGATCGCTCTCCCGTCTTCACTGCGGGCTCCACGGCGATTAAAATGCTGTCAAACTCCCGCAGCAGTTGCTGACTAATTACGAAATAAGGCTGACCAACCCAGTCTGACGGCAGGGGCAGTCGATAAAACTGGCTGCCGGTTTGCACAGTCAACAGTTCTGACAAGACATCCACCAGACCATGATTACGGATGGATGTAGCGATTAAATGGCTGGTGACTTCAGTGGCCACAATGATGTCATCTACGCCGGCAATTTTGAGCTGCACGTCGTTTTTGCGATCTAATAGCTGAGCACAGGTGTAAATGCTGGGATTAAGCTTTTCAATGGTGAGGGCGGCTAAAACGGTGCGAGCATCGCGATCCTGGTCGGTGCGATCGCGGCTATTATCAGCCAGCAAAATAGCGCGGGACGCATTGTAAATGCCGACGTTCTCTAGCACGTCTAAAGTGGTGTAGTCGCCGCTGTAAAAGAAAAGCTGGGACAGATTGAGGTGACGCAAATCCTTTTCGGGGGTTTCGGTAAACTCGGCCACAATAGCGATCGCGGTATTTGTCAACCGCTCGGCCATCAGTTCTTCCACAATCAGATGGCCTTCCCGGTTCCAGCCGCAAATTACAATATGGCCGCGCAGTTCATCTAGTTCCACCGCTTTTAGCTCCATCACCGTTTTCAACCGTTGAATCATCACCGCCGACACAACCCCGGTAAAGACCGCAAAGGTGGTCAAGCCGCCCATCATCACGATTAGCGCGATCGCCCGTCCCCCGTCTGAGCGCGGATCGCCGCCAATGGGTTCGCCCGCCACCAGGGTCAGAAAGCTCCACCAAAAGGCCTCCCGCAGGGAGTCAAACCGATAGTCTCGCTGCCCTTCAATCAGATAAATCCCTAGTCCGCCCACTAGGGTAATCAGGCCAATCACCACAAATGCGCCAATCTGCGCGCCAATACTGGCCGCTAAGGCCGAAGAGAGACGGTTAAGGTTGCGGTTAAGCAAAATTCCGGCCCGCAGCAGCCGCAGCAGTCGCAGCAGCCGCAAAATCCGAAAGGCATGGACAAACGGCATAACTGCCAAAATGTCTATCCAGTAGTTGCCCAAGAAACGGCGCTTTTTTTGGGCGATCGCAAACCGAACGGTCAGCTCAACCATAAAAATACCGGTCAAAATTCCCTGGATCTGCCAAATCCAGCGAGCCAACCGCGTTTGAGGCTCAAGAATAACTTCCGCCACCACTAGCCCAACGGACAGCAAAATTAACCCAATTAGGGCATATTCCACCGTCGGAGATTGAATAAAACGGTTAATGCGGTGTCTAAGGCCAAAATCGCTCATACAGCGGAGGTAAACGAATCCCTCAGTTATAGCAGCCACCTAGGAGGCGTCATCAGTTGATTGCAGATGCCTTAAAAAGATAAGCGCCGCCGCGCCCGCTCAATAAAATCAACTCAAACATTGATTCGGGTAGAACTGACGCAGTTGCATCCGGTTTTAGCTCCTAGCTCCAAAATGCTCCCAAAGCCCTTTAGAACTCAGGACGAGGGATCGATAACTCGGTACACTATTAGTAAGATTAAGAAATGTAAAATCTTCCATGCTTACCTCTTCTCAGCCTCCGGCAGCCCAACTGTCCTCGTCCTCGGCAACATCAGCCTCAATTAACGATCGCTCTGGTAAACAGCGGGTTGCTGTTATCGGCGCTGGCATTGGCGGACTCACGGCAGGGGCCCTGCTGGCGAAGCGGGGATATCGGGTGAAAGTTTTTGATCAGGCGCTTGTACCCGGGGGCTGCGCGTCCACCTTTAAGCGTCGGGGCCTTACCTTTGATGTGGGTGCAACCCAGGTGGCGGGGCTAGAACCGGGCGGTATCCATCATCAAATCTTTGAAGAGCTGGGCATTGAGCTACCTGAGGCGACTCACTGCGATCCGGCCTGCGCGGTGTATTTACCAGGAGAGTCTGAGCCGATCTCGGTCTGGCGCGATCCGGAGCGGTGGCAGGCAGAGCGGCAGCGGCAGTTTCCCGGCAGCGAACCCTTTTGGCAACTGATGCAAACGCTGTTTGAGGCAAGCTGGCGGTTTCAGCAGCGCGAGCCCGTACTGCCGCCCCGCAGTCCCTGGGATGTGTGGCAGTTGGCCAAAGCGCTGCGACCCGACACCTTGGTGACCGTACCCTTTACCTTTTCGACCGTGGGGCAAGTGCTAAAAGCCTTCGGGCTATATGGTGACCAGCGCCTTAAAACGTTTTTAGATTTGCAGCTCAAACTATATTCCCAGGTTGGCGCAGACAAAACGGCCCTGCTCTACGCGGCGACAGCGTTAGGGGTTTCCCAAGCGCCCCAGGGACTGTTTCATCTCCACGGCAGTATGCAGGTGCTCAGCGATCGCTTAGTGGAAGCGCT
>JBCDFX010000289.1:0-5640 GCA_039177155.1 Cyanobacteria bacterium P01_H01_bin.119 | reverse complement strand
GGAGTATCAGCAGCGGGTTATTGCTGACCTTTAAGGCTGATTCAATCTGATCAAAGTCTAATCAAAGTCATAGATTAACGGCGGATTTCACCCTCCCAGGTCAGAGCCTGGCTGCGGCTACGTCCAGCAAAGCTGCGGGTCACCTGCAGCTCTATTTGAACTGCGGTGCCGGGCGTTAAGTGCTGACCGCTGATGGGTAAGCGGCCAATGTCTAGCTGATAGCGATCGAAGTCTTTACGAATCACGCTGGCGGGAACTATGTCGTCATAGCGAGTTGTAAACCGGCGGCGAATGGTATCGCGGGGGTCGTCATTAGACGTTTTGAAGACCAGCTTAAATTGACTATCCAACGCGTCAGACTGTCCGGCTAGATCGACAACGGCAACCGTAAAGCCATTGCTGCGACCGCTGACGTTGCCCATGGCAAGCTGCGTCACCTCACTAGCGCGAATAATGCCGGAAATAGTCGTTGTGGTCATATCGTTGGCAAAGCGGGTTTCTTGCTCAACCCATAGCTCGTCGTTAGTTGCAAACTGAATTTGATTGTCGGGCTCAATAGTCAGTGTTGCGCCGTCTCCGGCAAAATCTGCAATGGGACGAGGCGCTTCCCAACGCAGTTGAAACTGGCCTTCAGCACGCCCCACATAGGCTTGATAGTCGTTTCTCAGGGTAGAGCCTGGAGCCAACAGGGCCAGGGCACCCTGGCGGGTTTGCCATAGATTTTTGGATAAACCCACAGGCTCAGCTTGGAGGGCGGAAAGGGTCAGAGTTTGCGTCGGCTGATCAGCCGCTAGGGGCTCAAGCTGATCGACAATGTAAAGCTGACCGGGCTCTCCTATCTCTCCGTCGCGCCCGTTACGGCCATTGCGGCCATAGTCGCCGTCTTCACAAACAAAGGTCTTCATTTGGCAACTGTAGTCAGACTGGCCGGGCGTACCTGTACAGACTTGCTGCTCCCAGCGGCGATCGCGGCAGTTACAGCCTGCTGCGCCCTGGCCGCCGCGACCTCCCCGGCCACCAATACCACCGCTGCTATCGACTAAAAGCTGCCTTAAATCCGCTACTTCTTCGTAATACACAGTGAGGTCACCGCCGCTGCCGCCCCGACCGCCGTCACCGCCAGCGCCGCCATTGCCACCATCGGGAGCCCGCAAATCGTAGGCAACATTGCTAGGCTGACCATGGCAGTAGGGACGATAGCCGTTTTCACCTTCTTCGCCGCGATCGCCATCTCGTCCCGATAGGTCAATCACCCGCGAGTCACCCCTTGCAACAACGGTTTGAGACTGTCCCGATCTCCCGATCTGACCATCCCGACCGTCCCGGCCCGACCGTCCATCACTGCCGTAGTGAACCACCTGCGTCGCCCACGCCACCACGGAGCAAACCTGATGGGCTGGCGGCAGCAGGCTAGTACCAAGCACAAGGCTGGCGGACAATACCAGCATGATGCCCAAACGAATATAGCGGAAATTGCGAAAGACGGAAGAAGACATAATTAGCTGAACGGTGACTCAATTGGGTTCGACCGCTTCAATCAGAGTAGAGTTCCGGTATTGGTGTATCAAAATAACTTTGTCGCTCGAAATCGGTTGCCAGTGGTATGCTGAGAAGCCGAATTGCTAGAAACTTTCTACCCAGCGGCTAAGTCTAGAGGGCGGTTAGCGTTGAACAAAACGCCGATATCGTGGAATTCCAGTTTGGCGGTCTTGGCGCTGACCAAATTGCGCCTACAATTCACGGGCATACGGTTGACCATAGGAGCTATTGATCAGGTGTGTTAATTAGTGAGTCTGAGTTGAGAGTTGAGAGTCAAGGGACTGGAATGTGGTGAAAATGCATCAATTGCTCTCCAGGAGGCTAGCCCCCGCGCTGCTCGGCATGGTGGGCGGTTTGCTGATGGCGCTGCCTGTGGATGCGGCGGTGCTCCAGTTTTGGCGCTTTGACAACCAGCAAAATCGGTTGATTTTTTCGACCGATAGCGGGGTTCAGCCGCGAGCCCAGCTTATTTTTAATCCCACCCGGGTGGTGATTGACCTACCGGGTACGACCCTTAATCGGCCTACGGTTAACCAACCCGTTGGCGGTGCAATTCGGCAGATTCGAGTCGGTCAGTTTGATGCCAATACAACGCGCTTGGTGATTGAGTACAACCCCGGCTACACCGTTGACCCGCAGCAGGTGCAGGTACGGGGTGAAACAACGCGCCAGTGGGTGGTGCAACTGCCGGAACCCCAGCCAGCCAGCCAAGCTTCCCCCAGCCAACCCAATGAGCCAGCCGAGAATTCTGTAACCGCGGTGCCGAATTTGGCGGCTCCCACCCAAATCGACGGTATTTTAGCCACCTCTGAGGGCTTTTTTGTACGCACCAGCGGCGAGCTCCCGGAAGTCAATGTGGATGAAATCGAACAGGATGGCGATCGCCGCATCCAGATTGAATTGCCCAATACGGCTATTTCTCGATTTTTAACCCCTCAAAGCTTGCCGGTCAATCGCTACAGCGTGGATCGCTGGCAGGTAGAACAGGTTGAAACTGCTCCGCCCCGCACCCGCATCACCATGCATTTGGGTGAAGACAGCCCTCTATGGCGGGCAGCGGCTTCCCCCAGTTTGAATGGCGTTATTATTTTGCCGCCCTTGGGCGTTCCCATTGCTTCTGTTCCCGACCAGCCAAGGGTATCAGATGGCTCAGATGGCACTGAAGCGATCGCCGTCCCCCCAGCTAACCCCGATCTACCTCCCACTGCACCCCCCAGCTTTCCCGCAGTGCCCAACAACAGTCAACTGGTGGTGGTAATCGATCCGGGCCACGGCGGTCGAGATCCAGGTGCCATTGGTATTGGCGGGCTGCAGGAGAAAGGAGTAGTGCTCTCGATTTCTCGGCAGGTGGCTGCAATTTTGGCTCAGCAGGGCGTTCAGGTTGTGATGACCCGCGATAGCGACTACTTTATCGACCTTGATCCCCGAGTCCAGCTGGCCGAACGGGTCAATGCTGATTTGTTTGTCAGCATCCACGCCAACGCCATTAGCCTCAGCCGCCCAGACGTCAATGGGTTTGAAACTTACTACTATTCCGACGCCGGCCTGCGGCTTGCCCGCACCATTCACAACGCCGTTTTGCAAATTGTTAGCCACCGCGATCGCGGCGTGCGGCGCGCTCGGTTTTATGTCTTACGAAATACGTCTATGCCTGCCGTACTGGTAGAAACTGGTTTTGTAACCGGCGCAGTAGATGCTCCCAATCTCAACAATCCGGCCTGGCAGCAGCAGATGGCAAGCGGCATTGCCCAAGGCATTTTGCAATATATTCAGCAAAACAATCTGGCCGCTCGTTAGGGGCTGTCATCTCCAGTAACTTCGGTTTCAATAGTTAAAGAGGCGATTCAGACAGCGCTGAATCACCTCTTTAGTGCCAAGTTTGACTAATCATCAGCCGCAGTTGCAGCTTTAGCTTACAAATCGCCTACAAATACTTTTCAAGCGTATTAGCCAAGGTGGTTTTGGGCACAGCACCAACAACCATATCGACCCGCTTGCCCTCTTTGAAGACCATCAGAGTAGGAATACTGCGAATCCCATACTGGCTAGCCACGCTGGGGTTATCGTCGGTATTGACTTTAACGACTTTAACTTTGCCGTCGTACTGCTCAGAAATCTCCTCAACGACAGGAGCAACCATTCGGCAGGGGCCACACCACGGAGCCCAAAAGTCTACCAGTACTGGAACTGCGCTCTCAAGTACTTCTTGCTTAAATGTAGAGTCTGTAACCTGTTCGGCTGACATGCCTAGAATTCCTTGCTTTAGCTATTATAGGCAGATCTTACCACAGCGAAATCATTGCGAAACTGGGGTTATTGCGTTATCTATCATTCGATATGGCATTCGATATGGAAACGATACAGCTTGTTCGAGGGCGCTGGATATTTACCGGAGCGGAGACCCTTTCTGACGGTGCGATTGCGATTCAGGGAGATACCATTCAGGCTGTTGGCCAATGGCAAACGCTGCGGCATCAGTATCCCCAAGCCCCTGTTATAGGTTCAGCAGCAACGGCAGTCATGCCCGGGCTGATTAACGCCCACCACCACAGCAATGGGGTAACTAATGCCTTGCAAGGGGTCGATGACGACTTTTTAGAACTGTGGCTATTTGGCAACTTAGCACTTAGACCCCAAACAGCTCGGCTCAGAACCCTGCTGAGCGCAGCGGCGCTCCTGCGCAGCGGCGTGACCACAGTGCTGGATGTCGCCACCGTTTCAGACTCAGTCGATATTGCCAATGCCAGTCTCAACGATCGTCTATACGCTTACGAACAGGCGGGGATTCGGGCAGTGCTGGCACCGGGAGCAATTTACAAAAGCTTTTTAGTTCACGGAGACGGCGAAGACAAGCGATTTCTAAACACCCTGCCGTCAAATTTGGCCCAGCAGATGGGCGATCGCACCACCCTTAGCCAGTCCCTTAGCCCCGAAGACTATCTGGCGCTAATGACCGACTGGATTAAGACCTATCAAGACCATCCCCGCATTGACGTCTGGTTTGGGCCGCCCGGCCCTCAGTGGGTAGACGATAAACTGATGGTCGCGATCGCCGATGCCGCCGAACAGCTCAACACGGGTATTCAAACCCACGTCAACGAATCGTTCTACGAAAAACTAGTCGGGCCGCGCTATTACGGTAAATCTACTGTCACCCACCTTAAAGATTTGGGCGTGCTTAGTCCTCGATTTTCGATGGCCCACGGCGTTTGGGTAACGCCAGAAGATATAGAGATTTTGGCCAGCACAGGCGCTTCAGTCAGCCATAACCCTAGCTCTAATCTACGCCTGCGGGCAGGCATTGCACCGTTAAACTCACTCCTAAAGGCAGGGGCAACAGTGGGATTGGGTATGGACGGCACCGCCATCGGCGACGACGAGGATATGTTTGCCGAAATACGTCTGGCCGCCCGGCTGCAGCGATCGCCTCAACTGGGTGGCCCCGCTCCCAGCCTGCAAAATGTATTCACCGTCGCAACCCAAGGCAGCGCTAAGCTATTGATGAAAGATCAAATCTTAGGAAAAATCGCCCCCGGTTACAGGGCCGATCTAGTGCTGCTGAAGTGCGATCGCATCACCTGGCCCTGGATTGCGCCAGAAGCCGACCCGCTACAGGTCGTGCTAACACGAGCCAAAGCCGCCGATGTCGATACGGTACTAGTCAACGGTCAAATCGTTCTCAAACAGGGACAGCCCACCCAATTTGATTTACAAGCAGTGGGAGCCGAGGCAGCAGCAGCATTAGATCAAGCAGGCGATCGCAGCGAACAGCGAGCCTTAGTTGAAGCGATTAAACCATACCTAGCCCAGTGGTACAGCACCTGGGAAGTCCCCACCTTAGAACCCTACACAGCATTCAATTCCAAACAATAAGCCTGACCCAATTTGCTTAGCCCAATTTATTCACTCTAGAACCATGAATATTTAAGATATTTCATATAACTACTGGGTTTGGAGCCACTGTCTTACCAACAGACCACCCCTTCTGCGAGGTCCAGGACGGCGGTTCGTCCTGGTCGATGGGGTCTGGGGAAAGCGAAATTTCCCCAGGCACTCCCTAACAACGAAGCCCCAACCTTCGTCTCACCCAGCCTTCGCCTT
>JBCDFX010000288.1:0-5654 GCA_039177155.1 Cyanobacteria bacterium P01_H01_bin.119 | reverse complement strand
TTGTTTCAAAGCTTTATAAGCGCCATCGGGGTAGCGATTGGCCTGAATATCTTGCTGATATTGCCAAGTTAGCTTTTGCTTTAGCTCATCAGGGAGATCAAAAGGGCTTTCGTTAGTGTCTAAACGATCGGGGCGATCGGGAGAAGCAGCAGCGGTGTGGGTCGAGGCACTATGGGAGCCGTAGGCCGTAAACTGAGCCAGATCAGTGCGGATAAAGGGCAACATGGCGAGAAACTTCCCCCGTCATAAACAAATATAATTTTGATCCAGTCTGAGGAATCTCTCAACCGCGGAGCCTGTTTAGCCTCGCTTAAGCAGACCACCCACAGTATTTTTCAGACCCGCGATCGCTGCCTGCATGCCCTTAGTACCCGTGATGGCCGGCGGCTTAGCAAGCTGAATGGGATCATCTTTAAATTCTTTGAGTCGGTAGCCGTATTCCAGCTCGCCTTCGTGCTTGCGCAAAATTGGGTAGAGCCGGAACGCACCGCTGTGCAGCTGCTCTACGCTATTGTAAATAGCCCGGCTAATTTGGCTGGAGCGCTTAACTGCTAAAGCTCCCACCGGATACCACTGCTTTTTACCCTGAATGCGAATGTAAATTTCGTAATCTGGCGTACCGTCGGCCTTAAATTGGTCATACTGCTTGGCGGCATTAGCCCGCTCTTTGGCCCCCTTCGACTGCTTTGGCTTTTCCTTAAGCTTTTTTGGGCCAAATCCGGTGGGTGTTGCCATAATATTGTCCTCGCTCATTAATAAAAGTTTACACTTTCTCAGCAATCATGACGCCAAAACCTTCTGTTGCCAGCGCATCGCCGACGCCAATCGGATTAAATCCCGGCTGGCTCTATGCCGTGTTGGCCTATGGCAGTTGGGGACTTTTGCCCATTTACTGGAAGTTTTTTCAGCAGATTTCCGCCGTGGAGGTGCTGACCCAGCGGATTATCTGGTCTTTGGTATTCTTAAGCGCCATTTTAATAATTCAAGGGCGATGGCAGGAGTTTGCTCAGCTCAAGCAGCGGCCCCGGCATATTTTGGGCTTGCTGCTCTCGGCAACGCTGCTAACCTGCAACTGGGGGCTATATATCTACGGCGTCAACAGCGATCGCGTGATTGAAACCAGCCTGGGCTACTTTATTAATCCGCTGGTGACCGTGCTGTTGGGATTTGTGTTCTTGCAAGAGCGGCTGCGGTGGGGGCAGCGAATTGCGGTGGGGCTAGCGACCCTGGGCGTAGGCTATTTTATTTGGCAGTTCGGCGCGGTGCCCTGGATTGGGCTAGGGTTAGCCTTTACCTTTGCATTTTATGGTCTGCTGCGTAAGCTGGTGCCCGTTAACCCAATGGTGGGGCTGGCCGTCGAAACGGGATTAATCACCCCTGCTGCGATCGCAGCTGTGGGTTACTGGGCCGCCCAAGGCAGCGGTCATTTGGGCACTAGCCTCCCCATAACCCTCCTATTTATCGGTGCGGGCGTTGTGACATCAATGCCCCTGCTGTGGTTTAACAACGCCGCCAAACGGCTACGGCTATCAACGCTGGGGCTGTTTCAATATGTGGCACCGTCCATTCAGCTTGCCCTGGGGGTATTTTTGTATCAAGAACCCTTTACGGCAGCCCACGGGGTAACCTTTGGCTGTATTTGGAGCGCCCTGGCACTGTACTCAATCACCTCCCTTAGATCTCCTAGATCCTCTGCTTCAGCCTGAACAATAGGTTCGCGAAGAAACTGAGGATTTGATAGCCCATTTTTACCCAAAAGCGCCCTGCGGTGGATAGCCGCAGAGCGCTCTTTAGACTTGAGCTGCGATCGCTAAATCTACTTGATGCTGACCTTACCGCCAGCATCTTCGATTTGCTTTTTAGCTTCTTCAGCGGCTTCCTTAGCCACGGCTTCTTTGATTGCCTTAGGCGCAGATTCCACCATTTCTTTGGCTTCTTTTAGACCCAGGCCGGTCAAAGAGCGCACCACCTTGAGGATGGCAATCTTCTTATCGGAGGGCACATCTTCGAGTACAACATCAAACTCGGTTTGCTCTTCCTCAGGCTCCGCTTCAGCCGCAGCGCCCGGAGCCATGCCGGGAGCCATCATCATCATGCCGCCGCCCGCAGAGGCAGAGGCATCTACGCCAAAGGCTTCCTCAATTTGCTTGACCAGCTCAGAAGCCTCTAGCAACGACAAAGACTTTAACTGTTCTAGAATTTCATCCGTTTTTGCAGACATAGTTGATCCTCTTTTAGTGCAATTTACAAACTCAACAACAAACCGTCATTAAACGGGCCGTAATTGAACGGGTTAAATCAATTCGGGCTAGGCCGCATCTTCTTTTTCGGATACCGCCTGGATGGCGCGGGTTAGAGAAGCCGGCACTTCCTTGATGCCCACCGCCAGCTTGGTTGGGACAGCATTGAGTCCCACCGCCAGCTTGCGCGTATTGGCCTGAATAGCGCCTGCAATTTGAGCCATCAGCTCTTCTTTGGACGGCAGCTCGGTGATGGCCTTAATGTCGTTTTCGTTTAAAGCCCGGCCTTCCATCACGCCACCACGAAGTTCGCTCTTCTTAGTGTCTTTTTGGAAGGACTGATACGCCTTAATCGCGCCGCCCAAATCTTCGTGTACCAGCACAAATGCCGAAGAATCTTTTAGAAACTCGGTCATCGGTTGCCAGGTGTCATTCCCGTCTACGGCAATGCGCATCAGGGTATTTTTTGTCACCTTGCAGGTTGCTCCCTTCTCTCGCAGCCGATTACGTAGATCCGTAATCTCAGCGACGCTTAGCCCCTTGTAATCAATCACTAGGGCCAGTTGGGCATCGTCCAAAAGCGTTTTCAGCTCCGAGACAATTTCTTTCTTGTTTTCAAGCGTTCTCCCCATATCTAAATCTCACCTCCTTAGCTTTTGCATTAACAACACTCCACTACTGACTGGAACCATGGCTGCGACAGCCCATTAAAAAACCCCGGTAAACTTACCGAGGTTAACAGCCACACTTAAAGCAGCCACGGATTGCTAAATAACAATCGCGATCGCTGTGTGAATGCAACCTAGGCAGGCGTTTAAGCAACTCACATCTGTAAGCGCCCCTGCTGTCTTCGGCAGCTTATGTTGTTTAAACGATGTTCAATAAGCAGTTCAATCTAATCAGAAACAAAAACTGGTTTAGGACCCAAGGCCAGACTATTTACATGGTTTCGGCAGCCACACAAATACCTAGATCGATTTACAAATGCCCCATTAAGCAGCCTCATCCAGCTTAAGATCCCGCAGGGCGTTTACATCTAGGCCAATACCAGGGCCCATGGTTGCCGAAACGGTGATCGTTCTCCAGTAACGACCTTTGGCGCCAGCAGGACGGTTACGATCAATGCACTCCTGGAGCGCCTTCAGATTAATCAGCAGGTCATCCGCCGAAAAACTGGCCTTGCCAAACATAACATGAACAATGCCTGTCCGGTCAGCGCGAAACTCCAGTTTACCGGCCTTAAATTCTTCGATGGCTGTGGGTAAATCATCGGTCACCGTTCCTCCCTTGGGAGAGGGCATCAAACCCCGAGGTCCCAATAGACGCCCCAGCCGGGCTACCTTGGGCATCATATCTGGTGTTGCAATTAGGATATCGAAATCCATCATGCCCTTTTGGATCTCTTCAATCAGTTCCTCAGAGCCCGACAAATCTGCACCGGCGCTATTTGCCTCCGTTACTTTTTCACCCCGAGCGATTACTGCGACCCGAACCGTTTGCCCGGTACCTTTAGGCAGCGATACGGTGGTTCTCAGCTGCTGGTCAGTATATTTAGGATCGATCCCCAGACGAATATGGGCTTCTGCAGCCTCCGGAAACTTAGCAGTAGCCGTTTCCCGCAGCAGCTCCAGTGCCTCCTGAGGCTCATAGAGTCGCTCTTCAACTTTCTCAAGCAGCGCCTGCATTCGGCGAGATACTGTCTTAGCCATCATTACTCCTTTGGGGTCATCACGAAGCCTTGGCCTCTCCCCCCGTTAACGCTCTGTTAAATTTACTCGGTCAAAGTGACAATGCGCTGAATTCAATTTGCCGTATTGCCCAGCGCTGTAGCAATACTGTTTTAACTAACATAAAAACTCTAGTCGGCAACGGTAACGCCCATATTGCGAGC
Source organism: Cyanobacteria bacterium P01_H01_bin.119 (assembly GCA_039177155.1). Taxonomy (GTDB): domain Bacteria; phylum Cyanobacteriota; class Cyanobacteriia; order Phormidesmidales; family Phormidesmidaceae; genus JBCBZT01. The sequence goes on along the minus strand of JBCDFX010000288.1, from coordinate 1,523 downwards.
GGTGCCTTCCACAATTTTCATGGCGGCCTCAATATCGTTGGCATTGAGGTCAGGCATTTTAGTTTGAGCAATTTCCTGAAGCTGGCTCCGAGTGATAGAGGCAACTTTAGTACGGTTTGGCTCACCGGAACCTTTTTCAATACCGGCCGCTTTTTTAATCAGAACAGAGGCCGGGGGCGTCTTGAGGATAAAGGTAAAGCTACGATCCTCAAACACTGAAATTTCAACCGGAACCACCAGCCCAACTTGCTCCGAAGTTCTGGCGTTGTATTCTTTGCAAAACATCATAATATTGACGCCGTGCTGACCCAAGGCAGGACCAATGGGCGGTGCCGGATTTGCTTTGCCTGCTGGAATAGCCAGCTTAATAATTGCAACGACCTTTTTAGCCATCGATTAACTCTCTTTTTCCACTTGGTTAAATTCCAGTTCAACGGGAGTATCCCGCCCAAAAATTGACAGCAAAGCCTTGAGTTTGCTCCGCTCTGGGCTGACCTCAATGACCTCGCCTTCAAAATCTTTAAATGGCCCAGATAGCACAGTAATTTTGTCGCCAACAGCCATATCTATCTTGACGACGGGCTTTTGCTCCTGGGTTTGCTTGAAAATACGCTCCACTTCGGCGCGACTTAAGGGCATAGGCTTAACGTGCCCGCGACCGCGTCCATATCGTCGGCGCTGTTCAGCCCCCACAAAGTTAATCACGTGAGGAGTGTCTTTTACAACCAGCCAGGCATCGTCGTCCATCACCATCCGTACCAGAACATAGCCCGGAAAGACTTTTTCTTCGACGCTCTGGCGACTTCCATCCTTCTTGAGCTTGACCGCTGGGGACTGGGGAATTTCGATCCCGAAAAAGCGATCGGAGACATCAAAGGTCAAGATCCGCTGTTCAAGGTTTAGCTTGACTCGCTTTTCACAGCCAGAGGCAACCTGAACGGCATACCAATGGGCGTGGGATTCGGAAAACTTCGCTTCGTCGGCATCATCTGACGCCTGCAGCGAATCTCCCATCGGCTCTTCGTAGCTGTATTCGTCCGATGCCGAAACCATTTAAAACACCTGCCTGGAAATAAAACCAAAAAGCCGATCAATAAGGTAAATAAAGCTAGCCGACAGGGTCACCATCAAAATGACGGCAACAGATTCACTTACAAGCTGCTGACGACTTGGCCAGACGACTTTGCTAAGCTCATCTTTAGTACCGATCAAAAATTTGCCAATTTGCACGCCACCTTCAGGGGCAGAGGCATTAGACACGTCCTTTGAGGACTCTGATTTGGCACCTTTATTGACCATGACTGACCTCCTTTAACAGGCGTTCAAAACAACAAATCCACTCGAAGCTTAGGTAAAGGCTTAATATCACCCAACCTTTACAGGATTTCGAGGAGCTTCGAGCAGATTCATCCTTCATCCCCTAAGCGCGCCCTCGAGGACTCGAACCCCGGACATCAGGTTTTGGAGACCTGCGTTCTACCAACTGAAATAAGCAGCCTAGGTGCCATGCGCTCTTAGTTCAG
>JBCDFX010000287.1:0-5657 GCA_039177155.1 Cyanobacteria bacterium P01_H01_bin.119 | reverse complement strand
TCTGTTTTGGGAGCAGCCCTTATATCGGCAACTACAGTGGCGACTACAGCGGATTAATCAATGTCTGACTCTACCGGAAGCAACGCTCTACCCTCTGAGCCTGGGTCTCTAGATTCATCAAAATCTCAAGTCTCAGAGATCTCAGATGGGATCTCGACTGAGCCGCGTCCTTCCCAGGGCTGGCTTTCCGGGGGGCCGGCTCTCCTAATCGGGCTAGGGCTTGGATTGGCGATCGCCTTTATCGGCACGCGGTTTATGGCCTCAGGGGGTTCGGAGAGCCAAGAGCCCCCTGCAGCTACCGCCGCCGCCCAAAGCGTGTCTGTAGAATCTGTGCAGTCGGCCACTATTGACCAAACCATTGACGCCACGGGCACGGTAGAAGCCTTTGATTTATTAACCATTACGCCAGAAATTAGCGGGCTAGAAATTCGCTCGGTGCTGGTGCGCGAAGGGGACTCAGTTTCCGGTGGACAGCCTCTAGTGGTCTTAGATGGCACCATTCTCGAAGCTCAGATTCGCGAAGCTGAGGCTCAAATTGCTTCCGCAGAAGCCCAGGTGCGCCAGCGGCAAGCCTCTTTAGCCCAGGCGATCGCCAGCAGCAATGAGGCCGATGCCAATCTAACGCGCTACAGTTCCCTCGCCGATCGCGGAGCCATCAGTCAGGAAGAACTTGACAGCCGCAGCACTGAGGCAATTACGACCCAAGAGTCAGTGGGGCTCGCCCGCGCCAATATAGAGAGCGCTAGGGCAAATGTCGCCAGCGAGCAGGCCAATCTTGAGCGGCTGCGGGCTCAGCTCAATAAAACTATCATTCGCGCGCCGGTAGCGGGCACTATTGCAGAAAGCAGCGCAACCGTGGGGGACGTATCGTCTAACTTAAACGAGCTGTTTCGGATCATCCAATCTGACCAGCTAGAGTTGGCAGTTGAGGTGCCCCAAACCCAGCTGAGCCAGATTGCCGTGGGGGCTCCGGTAAAAATTACGGCCAGCGCCGACGAGCGGATTCAGCTTGAGGGGTCGATCCGGCAGATTAATCCCCTTGTTGATGCCGATACGCGAATTGCCACGGTGGTGATTAGCTTGCCTAATAGTCCCCTGCTACGACCCGGTATGTTTCTCAACGCCAGTATCGTGACGGGTAGCCGTCAGGGGTTAGCGGTGCCTGCTGAAGCCGTACTGCCTCAGCCTGATGGAACTTATCAGGTCTACAGCGTCAATGCTGATGAAACAGTCACGGTGCAAACGGTGGCCATCGGCGATCGCATTTCTGCCACCCCAACCCAGCCCGCCCGCATCGAAATCACCCAGGGCTTAGAATCCGGCACTCGCGTGGTTAGCCAGGGGGCAAGCTATCTGACAGAGGGCGATCGCATCAATATTGTCGAGGATTAGGTCAAACCGTGAGCGACAGCTACTTTCCACCCACCGTATGGCATTAGCCAAATTGCTAACAGCACGGCACCTCTGGCCTTTTACCGTTCCGATTGGCATTTGCCCACTATCCGATTCTTGCATTACCTATGTCCACCTCAAACTCTCCTGGCGCTAACGTCTCCGGCTGGTCAATCCGCCGCCCAATTCCCACTATTGTGCTGTTCTTGGTGTTGACGTTGGCGGGGCTAGTGTCCTTTGGGCAATTGGGCATCGACCTCAACCCCAATATTGATTTTCCGGGGGTAATTGTATCGGTCAATCAGATTGGAGCAGGGCCAGAAGAGCTCGAAACCCAGGTTGCCAAAAAGGTAGAAGACGCTGTCGCAGGGCTAGGTAATATTGACGAAATTCGCTCTACGGTCACCGACAGCAACTCCACCACGATTGTTAGCTTCACCCTCGGTACGGATATTGATCGGGCCACTAACGATGTGCGAGATGCTGTTTCTCGCATCCGCCAGGATTTGCCCCAGGATATTCAAGAACCCAATGTGCGCCGCCTGGAGTTTGAAGGGGGCTCAATTTTGACCTATGCGGTTAAGTCTGAGCAGCGATCGGTAGAAGAACTCAGTGATTTAATCGATCGCACCATCAGCCGCTCAATTTTGTCGGTGCAGGGCGTGGCTCGGGTGAGTCGAATCGGGGGTGTTGACGAAGAAATTCGCGTGGATCTCGACCCCGACCGGCTCAATGCGCTCAACATCACCGCAACCCAGGTCAACGATCAAATCCGCAGCCTAAATGTCAACCTGCCGGGAGGCCGCGCCGATATTTCAGGGCAGGAGCAGGGTATCCGCACCTTGGGCAGCGCTGAGACCGTAGCGGCTTTGCAACAGTACCGGGTGGTGCTCCCCAGCGGCGACGCAGTTCCCCTAGAGACTCTGGGCAGCGTGGAAAATGCCTACGGTGAAGTGCGCCAGTCGGCCTATTTGAATGACCAGCCGGTGGTGGCTTTTGCAGTCTTTCGCAGCACCGGCAGCGTGATCGTGAGCGTAGAAGAGGGGGTGCGCGCGCAAATTGCATCCCTGGAGGAAACCCTGCCCGAAGATATTCAGTTTGATTTGATCTTCACCCAGGCAACTGAAATTCGAGACTCTTACCAAGCCTCTATTGACGCCCTGGTGCTGGGCTGTATTTTGGCCGTGGTGGTGGTAGGCGTTTTCCTTAAAGATTGGCGGGCTACGCTGATTACCGCCTGCGCGCTGCCCCTATCTATTATTCCAACCTTTTTGGTGATCAACGCCCTGGGCTACACCCTCAACAGTATGACCCTGCTGGCGTTGACCCTGGCGGTGGGCAACTTGGTGGACGATGCTATTGTCGAAATTGAGAATGTGGAGCGCCACTTGCGCATGGGCAAACGTCCCTACCAAGCGGCATTAGACTCCACTGCAGAAGTCGGGTTGGCGGTGATTACCACTACAGCGACGATTGTGGCAGTATTTTTGCCGGTGGCCTTTATGGGGGGAATTCCTGGGCAGTTCTTCCAGCCCTTTGGGGTGACTGTGGCCACCTCCACCATGTTTTCTACCCTGGTGGCCCGATTGATGACGCCTATGCTGTCGGCCTACTTAATGAAAGATCGGCGGACCGAGCTGCGACAAGAGCAGGCGATCGCCGCTGAGTCTGGCCGCTATACCCTGGTTCATGATCCTCTTAAGCTCTCTAATCCCAATGGCCATAATGGGAATGGCAGCAATGGAAACGGCAGCAGCGGGAACGGCAGTAACGGGAACGGCAGCAATGGGAACGGTAACGGTTACCACAATGGCAGCATTCGTCCACCCCAAAAGCCGGGGCTTTATCCCTACCGTCGCCTGCTGGGAGCGGCCCTACGCCACCGGCTAATGACCATTGTGCTGGCGATCGCCTTTTTTATCGGCAGCTTAATGCTGGTACCCTTGATTCCTACCAATTTGTTTGACTCAGGCGATACAGGCCTCTCTCGCATCTCGGTAGAGCTCGCCCCAGGCTCAACTTTAGAGAACACTCGTCAAGCCACCGAACGACTGGCAACACAGATTCTAGAGAATCCTGCCGTGCTGAATGTCCTCTCGACTGAAGGTGGGGATGATGGCGTCAATACGGCTACGCTGTTTGTGCGGCTCAAACCTACCAGCGATCGCGATATCTCCCAACGCGAATTTGAACAGCAGGCCCGGGAGCTGTTTCAGCAAATTCCGGGGGCGCGAATTAGCTTCCAAAGTCAGAGCGCCTCTGGCGAAACCAAAGACCTAACCGTGGTGCTTAAAGGAGATGAGCCCGCCGCCTTGCTCACCGCCGCCAATGACCTAACCCAGCAGATGAAGTCAATTCCGGGTTTGGTAGAAGTTAGCTCCAGCGCCAGTCTAGTGCAGCCTGAAATTTTGATTATTCCCGATCCGGTAAAAGCGGCTGATCTAGGCGTTTCGGTGCAGGCGATCGCGTCTACGGCGTCTCTGGCCACCATAGGCGACACCGAATCTAACCTGGCAGAGTTTGACTTGGGCGATCGCCAAATTCCCATCCGCGTCCGCCTTAACCCCGAATCTCGCGACGATATCAGCACCTTAGAAAATCTAAAAGTGCCCAACCAGACGGGGGGCTTAGTGCCTCTGGTTGCCGTCGCCGACCTGCGCTTTGGCAGCGGCCCGGCCCAAATCGATCGCTTCGATCGCTCCCGCCAAGTGACTGTCGGCAGTAATCTACAGGGCATTACTCTAGGACAGGCCGTACAGGCCACCAATCAGCTTCCGGCCCTGCAAAACCTGCCCCCTAGCGTTACCCAGCAGCCCTCCGGCGACGCCGAAATTATGCGGGATATTTTCAGCCGATTTCTGCTGGCGCTGGGTACGGCGGTGCTGATGATCTTTGCGGTGCTGGTGCTGCTCTACAACAACTTCCTCTATCCCTTTGCGGTTATGGCAGCTCTGCCCCTCTCCATCGGCGGCGCGCTGATGGGCCTGCTGGTCACCCAAAAGCCTTTGGGGCTCTTCGCCATGATTGGCGTAATTTTGCTGATGGGTTTGGTAACCAAAAACTCGATTTTGCTGGTGGACTATGCCCTGATGGCCAAACAAGCGGGCAAGTCCCGACGAGAGGCCGTTGTCGAAGCCGGTATCACCCGGCTGCGCCCGATTTTAATGACCTCTATTTCCACCGTGGCGGGGATGGTGCCCATTGCCCTAGAGCTGGGCGCCGGTGGTGAGGTGAGGAGTCCGATGGCGATCGCAGTGATTGGCGGATTTACCACATCGACCCTGCTAACGCTGGTCGTTGTGCCCGTCTTCTTTACCTATATCGACGGCTTTCAGGAAGCGACCGGCAAACTGGTGCGTCGTTTTGGCCGCAGCAAGCCGAGGCGTCCCAAAAAACTCCAATCGACCCCCTCTGGCACGCCCGTTAATAAGTAGGGTTTATCAAGTAGGGTTTTTCACAGCGCTGGCCTAACCCAATTAACCGCTAAGCCCAATGTCTCGACCAGCCATTATTCAGCCCGATCAGGCTTACACCTTTGCCGACTACTTTAAGCTCAACTTTTCTGGTGATTGAGGCTAAAAACGAAGATTTGGAACGGGGCTTTGTGCAGCTAGCGGTTGAACTGATTGCTTTGGAACAGTGGATAGAGTCCGGCCAGTCCATCTTGCACGGTGCAGTTTCCACTGGCAATATTTGGCAATATTTGGCAATTTGGCCAGTTCGATCGCCAGTCTCGTCTCATCACCCAAGATTTCGACCTGTATCGCGTCCCCGCCGATTTAGAAGAGCTGGTGCAAATACTGGTGGCAATGCTCAAAACTTGATTGGGGCGACAGACAGCATTTGACTTGCAGCCTTGGCCTAATCCTCCCTGTGGCTGCTATACAATACGTAAAATAGAAAAGAACTTTCCTAAAGCTGTCTATGACTGACGCACCGATTTCGCGCATTCGCAACTTCTCTATCATTGCCCATATCGACCACGGTAAATCGACCCTGGCTGATCGTCTGCTGCAGACCACAGGTACGGTCAGCGATCGCGATATGAAAGCGCAGTTCCTCGACAGTATGGACTTAGAGCGAGAGCGCGGTATCACCATCAAGCTCCAGGCGGCCCGTATGAACTACAAAGCCCAAGATGGTGAAGACTATGTGCTAAATCTAATCGACACGCCGGGACACGTAGATTTTTCCTACGAGGTGTCTCGCTCCCTAGCCGCCTGTGAAGGGGCGCTGCTGGTGGTAGATGCCTCCCAAGGGGTAGA
>JBCDFX010000286.1:0-5671 GCA_039177155.1 Cyanobacteria bacterium P01_H01_bin.119 | reverse complement strand
TGCAAAGTGACGAGATGCGATCGCGCCTGAGCCAGGGCAATCCCCAAGCACCTCTGCTGCTTTACATTGGGCGGCTCTCTGCCGAAAAAGAAATTGATCGGATTAAACCCATTTTGGAGGCGACTCCGGGGGCGCGGCTGGCGCTGGTGGGCGATGGCCCCCACCGAGAAGAGCTAGAAGTTCACTTCGCGGGAACGCCAACCCACTTTGTGGGCTACCTAGAGGGGGAGGAGCTGGCGTCGGCCTACGCGTCGGCGGATGCGTTTGTTTTTCCATCTCGGACGGAGACATTGGGGCTAGTGCTGCTGGAGGCAATGGCGGCGGGGTGCCCGGTGGTGGCGGCAAATTCTGGTGGTATTCCCGATATTGTGACCGATGGCGAAAATGGATTTATGTTTGATCCCCAGGATGAGCAGGGCGCGATCGCTGCCACCCGCCGCCTGATTGAAGCCTCTGCCGAGCGAGAAAATCTGCGCCGTAACGCCCGTGCTGAAGCCGAGAAATGGGGCTGGAACGGAGCGACCCGACAGCTCCAGAAGTTTTACCAGCAGGTGCTGCTGGCCTCTTCTATGCCGATGGCAGCCTAATGCCGCTGCGCGGAATTTGAAGCCAATGCACTCCAGCGATACCGGGTGCGGTGAGCAATCTGACTGAAGCTATATTTTCTTTGAACCAAACCGACGTTAAGGGAAGCCGAATCCTTATGCGTTAGTCCAGAATCAGTGTTATTTTTATAGCCTTGGTTACCCTATCTGCCCTTAGCTTAACGGCCATAGGCTTAATGGCACTCAGGGGCATATCGTTTGCTGTAAACATTGAGTGTGAGTATGGCGCGATCGCGCAGACACCCTTTACCTCGGAGACGCTGGCGGCTAAAGCTGGGGGCAGCGGCGATCGCAGCTACGCTACTCTGGTGGGGGCAGGGCACAGTTCGCGGCTATTTTGATCGGCCTGAAGTGGCGCTGGTGTTGGGCGGCTCGGTAGAGCGTGAGCAGTTTGCGGCCCGCTTTGCCCAAACCCACCCTGAAGTTGATATTTGGATTTCCTCTGGCGCTAACCGCGAATACACCGAGCAGGTTTTTGCCCAGGCCAATATCGATCGCGATCGATATTGGCTTGACTATCGAGCTGTGGATACCGTTACCAACTTCACAACCTTGGTGAACGACCTCAAGCAGCAAAACATCGACTCTATCTATTTGATCACCTCCGATTACCATATGCGCCGGGCTAAGATTATTGGTCAGATTGTGCTCGGCAGCCAGGGCATCCGCTTTAAGCCGGTAGAGATTCCCAGCGATCGCGCCCCAGAAGCCCTTGCCAAAGGCATTCGTGACGGTGCCCGTTCCATTATTTGGATTTTTACCGGACACACCGGATCAACCTGGGGCAAAAAGTTTAGCAAGGGCTAGGGGTGTGCTGGGGCGGAGTTCAAAATACTCTGCGAGAACAGCACTAGACGCGCAGCGGCTTCTCGTAGAGTAACTCTACAAAATTCAAAGTTCAAAATTCAAAAATAAAGTCCAGCTTGTCTAGCAGCCGAGGGGACGATTAGAGGGACATCTTATAGGGGCAGCGGTAAAATAAAAGCGCGTTCTACAGTATCGCTAGCTAGGGGCTGTCATCAGCTAGATTTCAGCTCCTCTCATAGCAACGGTTACAGCCCCTAGTCAATGTGGTTGGGGCGGGCGTTTACCAGCTTGCCCTGTCAAGCTTTTTCGCTTAACTGATGACACGACCTAGAGCGCAGTACAGACAACCAAGGTAATTGTCATGGCGACTGCCGAGTCTTCTTATACCCGTGAGCAGGTGAGCGTTTGGCTACGGGGACTGCTCTCCGTGGCCTGGGCGGACGGTCATTTTGATGAAGAAGAAAAGCAACTGATCAACGAGATGACCCAGGATGAGCTAGCGCCCAATATCGACTTTGAGACCTTTAGGCCCATTTCATCCCAAGAGCTGGGCCAAGCCCTAACGCCTAAAAGCGATACTGCAGAAGACTTTTTAAGAATGTCGGTGATGGTTGCTCTCTCTGACGGGGTTTATTCCACCGAAGAAGATGAGATGCTGGTGGACTTCTGCAAAGCCCTAGAACTGGATGCCCAGATTTTAGAATCGCTCCAATCGACGCTGTTCGATCGTAAAAGTGTCTCTGTCTCAGCGCCCGCCAGCGGTTTGACGCCCCCTACCGACGCTCAACATAAACACGATCCCCTCGATCCAGCGCGGGAATGGTTAGACAAGCTCCAGGTGCAAGATCCGCGCATGGCTCGCTTTCTGTGCAAAATGATTCCCTCCCAGTGCCCCTTTGAGCGCGATGTCAAACTGTTTGGGCACAAAATTGTTCATATTCCCGCCATGTGCAAAATCAACCCGCTGTACGAGCAGCTTGTAGGACTGCGATTTCGAGCCCTGTCTTATTTAGCCGACGACTGCGGTGAAGATGTAACGCCATATATCTAATCAGCGACGTATCAGAATCACAGCAAACTTGGGCTATCTAGTCACCGCTGGGACAGCAGACGAATGGTGAACAGCTCCGTATAAGGTGTCGCGCTGCTGGGCGGGTCGATCTAGAGAGGCGATCGCCCCTCGCAGTTGGTCTACGCTCATACAGGTGCCGCCTTGGGCACCGGCCATAGAGGTAATATGCTCTTCCATAAGGGTGCCGCCAATATCGTTGCAGCCCCACTTTAGGGCTTCGGTAGCGCCATCTAGCCCTAGTTTTACCCAGCTCGGCTGATGGTTGACAATCCAGTTGCCCAGGTAAATGCGGGCTACCGCCATCAGCTGCAGGGCATCAGCTAGCACAGGCTGGTCTCGCCCCACTCGTCGCCGCAGGGCTTTGGGAGCTTCCTGCCCTACAAAAGGCAGAAGAATAAACTCGGTAATGCCGGGGTAGTTCTTAGCACGGGCCTGCTGCTGGAGCGATCGCAGATGCTCTAGGTGCTGGGCCTGCTGGGCCGGGGTTTCGAGATGGCCCGAAAGCATTGTGCTGGTGGTGTGTAGCCCCTGAGCGTGGGCGATCGCCACAATCTCTAGCCAGGTGGCAGTGTTAATCTTTTCGGGGCAGAGAATGCGGCGCACGCGATCATCGAGCACTTCAGCGGCAGTGCCCGGCAGTGAGCTAACCCCAGCGTCTTTTAAGGCGGCAATCACAGTGCCATAGTCCAGACCGTCTTGCCGGGCAATAAACTGAACTTCCTGGGGCGAAAAGGCATGAAGATGCAGCTCAGGAAAGGCGTTTTTAAGGATGCTCAACAGTTTGCAGTAGTATTTCAGGCTGCTGCCGTCGATGGTTGCCTCAGGGTTTAGGCCGCCCTGCATACAGATTTCCGTTGCGCCCTGGGCCACGGCCTCTGACGCTTTTTGCACAATAGTGTCCCATTCTAGCCAGTAGGCTCCTGGCTGGGATGCATCTCGGCGAAAGGCGCAAAAGCTACAGTGCTGCTCACAAATGTTGGTGTAGTTGATGTTGCGGTTGACCACGTAGGTCACCGTATCGCCTGTTTGACGCGCTCTAAGGGTGTCGGCGGTAGAGCGAATGGCCGCGATCGCCTCCGGCTCGGCTTGAGTTAGCAAAACAACAGCCTGTTTGGGCTCTAGATCTTCCCCGGCCAAAGCCTGGGCCAAAATTGCGTCTAAAGAACTCACCATTAGTCAACCGATTACAGCACAGCGATACTCTCCATTGTGACTCATTATGTTAAGACACATTACATTAAGGCCCACTGCATTGGGACGCATTGCGCTGGGATTGATAATATCCAGCCCATTCACTAGAGATTGATTCACTGAGGATTGGCTCGCGCGGCCCGGTAAATCTCTAGAGGCTGTCATCATTTAGTGGTCAAGTCTTTATGCGGAATGAGTTTCAGCCCCTAGTTTGTTATGCGGGGCGGGCGCGGTAATGCTTGTACCGGAAACATTCTGGTTTTAATTGATGACGTGCCCTAGGCCGAAAGAACCCCTTGATCCTGAGAGCGTGGGGATTGGGCTGAGTCAGCTTGAGCCTGTTCTGGAGAGGCTTCAGAGCGGTGTTTGTCGGTTTCACGCAGCCGTTGACTTAGGAAGCGGCACATTTCCAAAATGATATGGGGACGCTGGGTCACCAGACTCAGAAAGCGATTTTTTTCCAGCTTTAGCAGGGTGCAGTCAGACTGAGCGATCGCCCCATCCCAGCGAGGTGCATCGTCAAACAGGGCCACTTCACCAAAATACTGGCCTCTCCCAAGCTGGTTCAGCAGGCGAGGATTACCGTCAATTGCTTTGGTTAACTGCACAGTGCCATCGGCAATAATATAGAGATGAGAGCCCCAGTCCCCTTCGTCAAAAATCGTTTCATTGGCAAGAACCTGGGCTGACTCTAGGCTTTTATCAATCAGCAGCAGTTCGTCGAGAGATAGGTTGCGAAAAAGGGCAACGTTTTTAAGCAGCAGCAGTCGATTCATGGTGGTGTTGGTCGGCAAGGTTGACGCATCCACAGGGCCAAAAATTTCTTTCGCCACCTGTTTCACAATCGAATCGGAGTCGTGGACGAGGGCTGAGGGAACCGAGGAGAGGGCAATCAAAGCGCCGATACGAATCCATCGATCTTTGGACTCTAGAGCCTCTAAAAGGACCCGGTATCCTCTGGTGCGCAGCCACTGGGGGGTCGGGTTATCTCGCTCTGTGGTCGGTTGGGTTAAGGGTGGCTCTGGCGGGGCCGTTTCCATACTAGCTGACCCCGAACTCTCAAATAGGGGCATCAGGGGCATAACAAAGCGGCGATGGTTGAGAGACGCCAGCACCTCTACGGCGTTGGCTAACTCGTTGCGATCGCGAGCCGCTAGCAGCCGATTGATCTCATTGACGGTGCGGCCATGGCCCAGGGCTGACAGCACGTACAGCACTTTTTGCACTAAGCGATCATGATAGTCTTCAATAGCCGCCTTTAGCGGATGCCAGCGGGGGTCTTGGTTTGGAATTTGCTGCTGCCAGCGGCGGGTTTGGACAAGCTGTTTATAGCTTGGCGCGAGATAGTCATAGAGCAGGTTGCTGGCGTATTTGGTTCGCACCAGGCCAATAGCGGTGATGGCGCTGTTTACGACCTCAATGCGGGAATCATCAAGACTGGCTTTTGCCAGTTTTAACCCCGCCCGGCCCTGGGCTGCCAGGGCTCTGGCCGCGCGCTGTCGAACTCGCGGATCGCTATCTTTTAGCCCTTCGCCAATGGCCGCCAGCTGTTCAGGGCAGCGCGCTACCCGCAGCAAATCAAAGGCCACCATCCGCACTAGGGGATCGCGGTGGTTAAGCTGGTTTTGGGCGATTCCAGCGGCGGTTTCATCGCCGCGCTGGGTGAGCGTCAGCAGGGCTTCTAGCCCCGCGCAAATCACTTCTGGGCGAGTTTGGCTCAGCAGCACTTCGGCAATTAGGGGCTTTAGATGGGGCGTCTCGCCGTAAGTGACGACCCGGGTTAATATTTTTGCCGGACCGGGCTCCAGGGTTTGGGGCCAGGCAGGCTTAGCGTCAGGATTAGCTATTTTTTGAGCGATCGCACCCAGCATCTGCAGCTCTTGGCGATCGCAGACCAGCCAGCCATCTATCTCAGCTTGGCTTGGCAAAGACTGGTGAATCAGCAGCAGCTCTAGGGCAAGAACGATTGGCAGATGAAAGCCTGCAGTCCTTCGCC
>JBCDFX010000285.1:0-5672 GCA_039177155.1 Cyanobacteria bacterium P01_H01_bin.119 | reverse complement strand
TTTTCGATCTTAAAACTTTGGCGATTGAAAGAGCAGAAGGCAAGCCCAGATTTGCAAAATACAGCCCTGAAACTCGACTAGCCTGGTGGCTTCAGAAAAACAGATAAACCGCGCCTAATCATTGCTAGTTTAAGCGTCATCTCTTTCTCAAGATTTATGGTTATGAGTCAGTTTATAAGTCTTACAAATGCTTTCTTTCCTTTTTTGCTTTTTCTAATTTCGTCAATTTTATTTATGACTTTTGCTGGAGCTTTAATTTTCCATCGGCGTAGAAATGATTATCACGGTATTTCGTTAAGGCGGAGTTTGTGGCGATTCAAGGTCAATCTAATTTTGTTAGCTGTCTGTATAACAATCGCTGCGGCAACACTCTATATCCTCACGGCGACCTTGAATGATTACGGCTATCCTAATGTTCCTGAAGACGTGCAGACTGCGGAGCAGATTTTAAACTATTTGCAGCAGTACAACCGTGCGATTATGACCAACACTTATGCACTACTCTGGTTTTTCTATGCCTTAACGGTTTGGTTTTTAACGACGCTTTATTCTTTCGCCAAGGCAATGGTTCAAGCATTATTTGTCCAATCTCAGTCATAGATCGCTCCGGCAGGTCAGGCGAACCAGCAGAGTGTTCTAACCCAGGTTCCCCCGTGACAGCCCAGTATTTTATCGCCGTCGCTCTTGCAGCTTGCGGTACACCGCTTTGATATCCACCTTGTGATGGGCCAGTGCTACCAGCGTGTGATACATCAAATCCGCCACTTCCCCAGCAATCTCATCTGGGGCATCGTCTTTGCAGGCCATTACGACTTCAGCCGCTTCCTCGCCAATTTTTTTAAGAATTTTGTTGTCGCCGCCGTTTAGCAGTTTATTAGTGTAAGAGCTTTCCTGGGGGCGATCGCGGCGATCGCAGATCACGCCATAAACCTGAGAGAGGGTATCGGCAGGGGGGGCGTCCTTGTTATCAGCAATTTGATGAAAGCAGCTTCGCTCTCCCGTATGGCAGGCCACATCGCCAATTTGCTCTACCGTTACTAGCAGAGCATCGCTGTCGCAGTCGTAGCGAATGGTTTGCACCTTTTGCAAATGGCCAGAGGTTTCCCCCTTGTGCCAAAACTGCTGCCGCGATCGGCTCCAAAACCAGGTTTCGCCCGTCTCCAAGGTCTTTTGCAGCGACGCTCGGTTCATCCAAGCCATCATCAGCACCGTGCCGTCTAAATAGTCCTGCACGATGGCAGGCACTAGTCCCTGCTCGCTATAGCGAATTTGGTCTAAGGGAATGATATCGGCTAGGGGATAAGCGGGAGAGCTTGGAGCAGCAGAAGTCATAAACGAAAAGCCTGGAAAAAAGCGCAGGTCAAAGCCAACTTATCCATTTTGCAGCATGTTTGAAAAACTTTAAAAAACCGCCAGTCCGTAGAATTAACTCGATAGGATAAAAACCATATATCTAATCTAATGGAGACTCTCTTGGTTAGTACAGCCCCGTTAAGAACCACCAAATCAGAAGAAATTTTTGCCGCCGCCCAAAATTTGATGCCCGGCGGCGTTAGTTCCCCGGTTAGAGCATTCAAATCCGTTGGCGGTCAGCCCATTGTGTTTGACCGGGTGAAAGGCTCTCATATCTGGGATGTGGACGGTAACGAATATATCGACTATGTGGGCACCTGGGGTCCAGCCATTTGCGGCCACGCCCATCCTGAGGTGCTTAAGGCTCTGGCGAACTGCCTGGAAAACGGCACCAGCTTTGGCGCCCCCTGCTATTTAGAAAATGTGCTGGCAGAAATGGTTATTCAGGCCGTACCCAGCATTGAAATGGTGCGCTTTGTCAACTCCGGCACCGAAGCCTGCATGGCCATTTTGCGTCTGATGCGAGCCTTTACCGGGCGAGACAAGGTGATTAAGTTTGAAGGCTGCTACCACGGTCACGCCGATATGTTTTTGGTAAAGGCGGGCTCTGGCGTTGCCACCCTGGGACTGCCCGACTCTCCCGGCGTGCCCAAATCTACCACCGCCAACACCCTCACCGCGCCCTACAACGATTTAGAAGCGGTGAAAAAGCTGTTTGCTGAACATCCCGGTGAAATTTCTGGCGTAATTCTGGAGCCCGTTGTGGGCAATTCTGGTTTTGTGGTGCCCGATATGGATTTTTTGCAGGGGCTGCGGGATATCACCCGCGAAGAGGGTGCCCTACTGGTTTTTGATGAGGTTATGACAGGTTTCCGCATCGCCTACGGCGGCGCGCAGGAAAAATTTGGCATCACCCCTGACCTCACCACGTTGGGTAAAATCATCGGCGGCGGTTTGCCCGTAGGCGCCTATGGCGGTCGCCGCGACATTATGGAAATGGTGGCTCCCGCTGGCCCAATGTACCAAGCGGGCACTCTATCCGGCAATCCTCTGGCTATGACCGCGGGTATTAAAACCCTAGAGCTGCTCCAGCGCCCCGGCGTGTACGAACAGCTTGAAGCCACGACTCAGAAGCTTAGCGACGGCCTGCTTGAGGCGGCGCGGGAGACAGGCCATGAGGTATACGGCGGCAATCTTAGCGCTATGTTTGGCATGTTCTTTACCGCAGGGCCCGTGCACAATTATGACGATGCTAAGCAGTCTGATTTACAGAAGTTTGGGCGCTTCCACCGGGGCATGCTAGAGCAGGGCATATATTTAGCGCCGTCCCAGTTTGAGGCTGGCTTTACATCTTTGGCCCACACCGATGAGGACATTGATCAAACGATTGCAGCCGCTCGCACTGTGCTAGCCGATCTGTAGTCGCCAAACGCTTACATCCAATAGGTCAGCGACTCAAGCGAATGGCTGGGCTTTGCAGATAGATAGCAGCCGAAGGAGCGATTAGGCTCAGGCTGCGAGTCTAAAAGTGTTCTGATTTTTGTGTAAATTGAGTGCGGCCATCTTGGTTGCTGCTGGCAATATGCGAGCAGGATGCTCGCACTGACGCAACATTTCGGTCACACCCTGAGTCAGATTGCTTCTGCGCCAGTGACTTTAGCGACGTCGGGTGCGGTAAGCAATCTGACTAAAATCATAGCAACCCGCTGAAAAGTTCGAGCGGGTTGCCAATCAGATTGTTTCTATGCCAATGACTCCAGCGACACTAGGTACAATAAGCAATTTTATTATAGCGATATGCGTTTAGCGAGCATAAAAGCTAAACACATACGCCATCATGTCCGTGCTGACATTAGTAGTAGTTGCCGATTTTGCGGTGGTGAACGGCAGTCAGCGCATTCGGATTAGAGACTTTACCGTCGTCTACTGTGCAGTACACCAGCCAGTGGTCGCTCATTTCCATCCGGCTGTTTACTTCACATTCCAGATAGGCTAACGCATCCGCCAAAATCGGTGAGCCGTTGGTAGCCGGGCGGGTGCGAATACCTGCAAAGCGATCGGCAGCAGGAGGGAAGCGCTTGAGAAAGTGCTTCATCAAATTGCCGTAGTTGCCCTCTTCTAAAACGTTGAGCACAAAGCGATCGCCTACCTGCATCAGCGCCTCGATCGCTCGGTCTTTGGCCACGGAGACAGTGAATCCCAGCGGCTGAAAACTAGCCTGGGCAACCCAGGATGCTAGCATTGCACCGTTAATTTCTCCCTTCTGGACTGTAATAATGTATAAGCCGCTGCTGATTCGACCCAGAGCCTTTTGAAGATCGGCATCCAGCGCCTGGATTTCCTTCATTTTTTTGGATTTGCTCAGCTTCTGGCCCAGATCGGTGCCTGTTTCATCTAGCAGTTGATATAAAGATTCTGAAGGCGTTTCCTTAACCCGGACAGGAGCAGCAGCAATCTTAAGCTCTAAATCCTGGAACTTTGCCATCAGCGGATCGATGGGCTCATCGTCGCCGCCGTAGGACTCAAATAGCCCAATCGCCTGTTTGCTGTGAACCGCCGCCAAGATGTTAGCTAGGGCTTCTTGGGGCGCTTTGGCTTCCTCCCCGGAGGAGGGGGGCATGCCTAGCAAAATGATCTGTGCCCGGCCCACTAGCTCATTGAGTTCGTGAACATCGGCCAGCCGCAAGTCCATCATTTCAACATTGACTCCAGTCTTGGTAACACCGCGAGCCAAGGCCTGGGAAATGCGGTCACTAAAGCCATAGTCAGACGTGTAAAACACCGCCACGGTGGTTTCTGCCTTAGTTTTTGCCTGACTCCAACGGCGGTAGCGATTCGTTAGCTCAGCGACGTTGTGGTGCAGCAGTGGTCCGTGACCGGTTGCAATGGTTGAAACATCGCCTAGGTTGTCCATCCGCTTTAGGGCAGATAACACTGAGCGGGCGTTAGGTGCCATCAAGCAATCGTAGTAAAAGCGAAAGTCGGGGGAGAGGGCATCTAAATCTTCGTCGTAGGCTGCATCGGTGCAGTAATGGGCACCGAAGGCGTCGCAGGTAAACAAGACTTTAGTTTTTTGATCGTAGGAAAAGATAGTGTCAGGCCAGTGTAAATTAGGCGCATTGACAAATTCCAAAACGTGGCCATTGCCTAAATCCAAGGTGTCGCCGCTTTTTACCCGCAGCCGCTCAAAGGGGTGGTGCACCAAATCTTCTAAAAATGTAATGGCCACTTTTGCGCCAACCACAACCGCGTTAGGAGCTAGCTCTAGTACGTCACGCACCAGGCCGGTGTGGTCAGGCTCGGTGTGGCTAATCACGATGTAATCAATAGTGGCGGGGTCGATTTCACCTTTTAGCGCCTCTAAATAAAGCTGGCGAAACTTGGCGTGGGAGGTATCGACTAGGGCGGTTTTTTCGCCGCGAATCAGGTAGCTGTTGTAAGTAGTGCCGTTTTGCAGGCCAAACTCAATATCGAAGCGATCGCGATCCCAGTCTAGCGATCGCAGTACCGTAGTGTTTTCAGCCACCGGAGCCACCTGCATAGATAGCCGTTTTTCAGCCTTATCGGGGTTAAGGGGAGCGATCGCAACCATATAAACCTCCTGCGAATTCCAAAAATCCGTCTTAGTTAAACAACAAATCTGTTTTTATATTGTCTATTGTGACGGATTAGCGCCGGGATCGCTAGTCACAATTACTTATCGCTTCTCAAAAAACATCAAATGCTGTTGGGGAAGTCGCTCGTCAGTTTTTACCCAGGAGAGGCCCACCGCCTGCATTTCCCGCTTAACCTGAGTCTGACTCATCTTGTGCAACCCTTTGATCAAAATCAGCGGATTCTCAGCTCGATACTCTGCTAGCACAACTCTGCCCTGGGGCGTCAAGGCGTTTACAATCCCGCTCATCATCTCCCGAGGGAATTCAAACTCGTGATAGGCATCAACCATCAGCGCCAAGTCAACGCTGTTTGGCGGGAGGCGGGGATCATCCGCCGCGCCCAGTACCGTTTCTACGTTATTAATGCGGCCCTCGGCCTTGCTTTGCTCCAGTAAATCAATCATCTGCGGCTGCACATCTACCGCTAGCACCTTGCCATCGGGAACCTCAGCGGCAAGGCGAAAGCTAATATAGCCTGTGCCAGCACCAATATCGGCAACGGTAGCGTCGCTAGGCAACTCTAGGGCGGCGATCGCGGCCTCGGGGCGCTCCTGCATTGACCGGCTAGGGCGCTCTAGCCAGTAAGCTCCCCGATGGCCCATTACCTGGGCAATCTCCCGGCCCAGGTAAATTTTGCCAATACCGTCAGTGCTAGCTGTTCGG
>JBCDFX010000284.1:0-5680 GCA_039177155.1 Cyanobacteria bacterium P01_H01_bin.119 | reverse complement strand
TCGCTTGCCTGCTTTGTATGCCTCTAGTCAGCGGGGCTGGCAGTTTCAGCAGCGACGAGGATCTGACGAACTTCATCAGGCCATTGCAACGGCGGTTCGGCAGGCGATCGCGGCGGTGCAAATGGACCCGCTACGTCTTTCTCAGCCTATTGCCCTGCAGGGCAGCGACACCCAACAGGAGCTAGAGTCGGCCCAGGCCGCCCTCAAAGAAGTCCGCCGGCTGCTGGGCAAGCCTGACCTAACTTGGCAGCAGCTTGTACCTGCCCTAAAAAAACGCCTTACGGCTCAACCTCAGGCTCAGCCTACCGATCAAGCCCACTCGCAGACTTGGCGACCTGGAACCTATGGGCGTAGCGTTGCCTGGCATCGTAAATCTGAGCCCAAAGACACGGGCGATGTTTGGAGCAACGACTGGTATACCCGCTAAGCTTTTTTGGCATGTTCAGGCCCTTTGAGAGGGGCATCATTCGTCATATTGTGTTGAATCTAAGTTTTGCCAAGCTCAAAGGCTATACAAACCAAGCTGATTACCCTAAAATTAAACTTTTGGAGATTATTTTCGGAGAATATTGACGCATGGCGCGATACAGAGGCCCACGGCTGGGAGTTGTACGCCGCTTGGGTGAACTACCTGGACTATCTCGAAAAAGCCCCCGGAAATCCTATCCACCGGGGCAGCACGGGCAAGCCAGAAAGAAAAAGTCTGAATACGCAATTCGACTCGAAGAACAGCAAAAGCTGCGGTTCAACTATGGGCTGACCGAAAAGCAGTTGCTCCGGCTGGTGAAAAAGTCCAGAAGAGCAGGGGGGTCCACGGGGCTGGTACTGCTTCAACTCCTAGAAATGCGGCTGGACAATACGGTGTTCCGTTTAGGCATGGCGCCGACGATTCCGGCTGCTCGGCAGTTGGTCAACCATGGGCACGTTACGATCAATGGCGGCGTGCTGAGTATCCCCAGCTACCAGTGTCGCGCCGGTGATGTGATTGGTGTCCGCAACAAGGACGGCTCACGCAAGATGGTTGAAACCAACCTGGAATTCCCCGGTTTGGCAAATGTCCCCAGCCACCTAGAATTTGATAAGGCCAAGCTAGAGGGCAAAGTCAACGGCATCATCGAGCGAGAGTGGGTAGCGCTCAATATTAATGAGCTGCTGGTGGTTGAATACTACTCTCGTAAGGCTTAGGGCCACGGTCTGTTTGACACGGCCTTCTTCTCAAATCTGTACCGCGCATTAATTATGAATAGCCCCTCTGAGTCCGTCAGCCCAGAGGGGGTTTTTCATGGAGATTATGCGAAATCCAGAACACTACTTGGCATCCCTAAGTGGTTCATTTAAGGGTAAGCGACTCACAACCGAACTAATCCTTTGGGCAGATTGCCCTATAAACACTCGATCGAAAGTCCCCTAACGCCCCGTTCACCGGGCTATGGCAGATAACGATCATGTCAGAATCTGCACGGCTTCGGCTCCGGTGCAATGGATCGTTATCCGCTGGTGCGTAGTGTTAGAAATCACGTTTTCTTACTCGGCGGATGATTCATTTTCATGTAAACACCGCCTCGCCGGAGTTCATCAAGCATTTGATCTAGACGTTTTTGCTTGGTTTCATCGCGCTTGGCGGAGTTGATCCACCCAATATAATCATTTTGCTGATAAGCAGGGCGTTCATGATAAGCGTCCACTAATCCTTCGCGTTCTAATGCGTCTACCACGAACTCTGGAATTTCATGGACAGCACGTTCGAGATTGGATTTGTCATTCTTAGCCATTAGTGTTCGTCTACATCGATTACTGCGATAGCGTCAATTTCGACTAATGCGCCCGGAACTGCGAACCCGGATACGAAGGCAATTGTAATGGCAGGTGGATTAGCGTCTTGACCCCAAACGGATTTGAATGCCTCAAAGCCCTCGTTCGCAGGTTGGCCTGCGAGAATTAGAATGTTCCATTTAACGACATCGTGAATTGTTGCACCCGCATCAGCGAGAATGGTTTGTAGATTTTGGAGAGATTTCATCGTTTGGGCAGCCAAATCATCTCCCCCGACAAGTGAGCCGTCAGCAGCTATAGCATTTTGCCCACCGACGTAAATTGTTCGAGCAGTAGATGGGACAGAAACGCCTTGGCTGAAAGCAGGGTTCTTGTGTAAGGCGTCAGGATTGTGATAACGGCGTTTGGACATTATGCATCGAGTATTTAGAGGATTTGGAGGATAACTACCGGATTCAGAGACGCTCAGAACTGATGCAGAGACTTAATGCATAAACTCAGCGCAGCCGACGTCCCTTAGGGGTGAGCGAAGCCGGCAATCCCTAGGGGTGAGCGAAGCCGAACCCCTAGCCACCAATCTGAGACATGGTTCGGTTATAGTGCCCGCTGTCGGCAACGCCAGATTCGCGCTGCTTGTAGTTAACGTCGGGCTTGATAGTAAGTAAATCGGCAACGCGATCGCGAATGAGATCCATTGGTGTCCCTTCGCGCAGCAAAGTTCGCAAATTAATTTGACCAATTTCATTGAGTAAACAGGGGCGCAGCCAGCCGTCGGCAGATAGCCTCATACGATTACAGCGATCGCAGAAACACTCTGACATCTGGCTAATAAATCCCAGGGTGCCCCTAGCCCCAGGAATCTGGAAAATATCTGCCGGCCCGGCTCCGGTGACCGATGCATTGACTAAGCCAAAGCGATCGCGAATACGCTGCCGCAGGCTTTCAGAATCGATCCAGCCTTTTTGATCAAACCAACTGCCGTTGCCAATGGGCATAAATTCTATAAAACGAACATGCCAGGGGCGATCGATAGACAGGGCTGCTAAATCCAGCACTTCATGGTCGTTGACCCCCGGAATCACTACCACGTTTAGCTTCAACGGGGAAAACCCCACCCGATAGGCCGCCAGAATGCCCTGCCAAACCTGCTGCCAGCGATCGCGCCCTTGACTTCCTACCAGTTGATTAAATGTCTCTGCATCGAGGGAGTCTAGGCTGATGTTGATGCGGCGGAGCCCAGCCTGGTGGAGGGCTTCAGCCTTTTGAGCCAGCAAAAACCCGTTAGTGGTCATGGCCAAATCGCGGGTTTGGGGCAGCGCTGCGATATGCTCAACAATAGTTACCACATCAGGTCGCAGCAGTGGCTCTCCTCCAGTGAGTCGAAATCGACTAAACCCTAGGGGGATAAATACGTTCTGCACTAACGCTAGCAGCTCCTGAGCGGTTAGCCAGTCTTGCCGCAGCGCATAAGCCAGATCTGCCCCTTCCGGCATGCAGTACTGACACTGAAAATTGCAGCGATCGATCAGACTGATCCGGAGATAATCAATAGCGTTCATGGGGCTAAGTTTAGCAACTTTTTAGTTGTCAAAGTGTGGTTCCTTCGGCTGCTATATGACTGATCAACCTAGCTTAACCCCTGCAACAGAGTCGCCTCGTCCAGGCTATACCCTGCCTGTATTTGCCTGTGCCAGTGCGATCGCTGCCCTAAAGCAGCTCCGGCAAACTCAGCCCGGCGTTTCTACGCACTGGGTCTCGGTTGATTTGATCAATCCTAAAATAATCGTTGAGATTCCCATTGAGCAGGTAGCTGTCCTCCCTGATGGTTCGGCCCTGGCCATCAGCCGCAGCGACCCCGGCGACAATTTAGATTTGACCCGTCACACCCCGGTTTGGGCCCAGGTGCGCTGGGGCGATCGCGATCAGAGTGATCAGATTGCGATCGCTGGCGGTGAAGGCATTGGCCGGCAGCAGCATTTGGGAAAAGCCGCCATCTATCGCTACGCTCAGACTCTTATAAGCCACAACCTTAAGGCGCTGCTGCGGCCCAGTGAAACCCTGCAGATCACCATTATTTTGCCAGAGGGACGGCAGTTAGCGACGCGCACTTCTAATGCTGCCTTTGGCGTTGTCGATGGCCTGTCGCTGCTGGGGACAACCGGCATTTCTCAGCCTTTAAGCGCCCCCGGGCAGCTAGCCGAGTATCGATCTAACCTGCGTCAACAGGCCCAGTTGGCAGATCTGGTCTTCTGCCTGGGCGAAAACGGCTTAGACGTGGCCCTAGGGCTGGGGATTGCCCCTGAACGCCGCGTCAAAACGGCCAACTGGGTCGGCCCGATGTTAGTCGAAGCAGCTCTTTTGGAAGTGCGATCGCTGCTGCTACTGGGCTATCACGGCAAATTGATTAAGCTGGCTGGGGGGATTTTTCATACACACCACCACGTTGCCGACGGCCGGCAAGAAATTCTGGCTGCCCACAGCGCTAGTCTGGGGCTACCGCTCACATCGGTACGCACTATTTTGCAAAACGGCACTGTTGAGGCCAGCTTGAAGCATCTGCGCCAGCTTGAAGCAGAGACTAGGCAGAGCTGGGTTGCGCCCATCTACGAGCAGCTTGCAGGAGCAATTGAAACCCGCTCCAAAGCCTATATCCAGAAGCAGGGGGCGCCAGCTATTACTCTCGGCGTCATTTTATTTGATGGCGATCGCCAACCGTTTGTCCTAACGCCAACGGCCAAAGCGCTGTTACCAAGGCTTTGCTATTCTAATCAAAATTAATATTTATATTTTCGCTTAACTCAGCGCGCCTAAAATTATTTTGCCGACCTACCCTTACCCCTCGGATTGAGGCCGTACCGTGACCCTACAGACAGATTCACTGACGCCAGTTCAGACGCCAACCGACCAGGCTGTCAATCGTCAAATGCTAGTCATTTTAGACTTTGGCTCCCAATATTCGGAGTTGATTGCCCGTCGCATCCGCGAAACCCAGGTTTATTCTGAAGTGCTCTCCTACCGCACTTCCGCCGAGCAACTGCGGCAGCTCAATCCCAGAGGTTTAATCTTATCGGGTGGCCCTAACTCGGTTTACGGCGCCCACGCGCCCCACTGCGATCCAGATATTTGGCGTCTGGGCATTCCAATTTTAGGCGTGTGCTACGGCATGCAGCTAATGGTGCAGCAGCTTGGCGGTCAGGTTGAGCAGGCCGACCGGGGGGAATATGGTAAGGCTTCTCTCTATATCGACGATCCTACTGATCTGCTCACTAATGTCGAAGATGGCTCCACCATGTGGATGAGCCACGCCGATTCAGTCACCCAAATGCCCCCGGGTTTTGAGATATTGGCCCATACCGAAAACACGCCCTGCGCTGCGATCGCCGATCACGATCGTCATCTCTACGGCGTTCAGTTTCACCCGGAAGTTGTGCATTCCCAAGACGGCATTGCCCTGATTCGGAATTTTGTTTACCACATCTGCGACTGTGAGCCGACATGGACAACGGAAGCCTTTGTGGAAGAGGCCGTTCGGGAAGTGCGAGCTAAAGTAGGCGATAAGCGCGTGCTGCTGGCCCTCTCAGGCGGTGTAGACTCATCTACCCTAGCCTTTCTACTGCACCGGGCCATCGGCGATCAGCTCACCTGCATGTTTATCGATCAGGGGTTTATGCGCAAGTACGAACCCGAGCGTTTGGTTGAGCTATTTGAGCAAAAATTCCATATCCCGGTCAGCTACGTAAATGCGCGCGATCGCTTCCTGACCCGCATTGCAGGCGTTACCGATCCAGAAGAAAAGCGCAAACGAATCGGGCACGAATTTATTCGGGTGTTTGAAGAAGAGTCCAAGCGTTTAGGCCCCTTCGACTATTTGGCCCAGGGCACTCTCTACCCCGATGTAATCGAATCG
>JBCDFX010000283.1:0-5692 GCA_039177155.1 Cyanobacteria bacterium P01_H01_bin.119 | reverse complement strand
GATTTGGCCCAGCGGATGGGCCTGATGGAAGTTAAAAACTTTGTCCTTACCGATCCCTACCTGCTTAGCCCGTTTCCGGGAGCAGCGGTGCAGGCCGACAATGCCAAAAGCCGCACCCACAGCGCTATGCGTACGACCCTGCAGGCTGGCCTGTTGAGTATTTTGTCTCACAATATCAATGCGCCCAAACCGATCAACGTTTACGAAACGGGAGCCGTACTGCGCTTAGAGCCCGACGCTAACCCGGTGAACGAGTCGATGTACTGGGGGTTTGCCAGCCTAGATGCCCGGGCCTCATTTACCATTGCCAAATCCTATGTGCAAACCCTACTAAAGGCCCTAAATATTGACTTCGATTTAATTCCCTACGACGCCGATCACTATATTGCCGGACGCGCAGCCACGGTGCTGATTGACGGCAAAACTGCAGGACAGTTTGGCGAAATCGCCCCCGCTGTGCTGGAGCACTTTTCGTTTCCGGAGCCGGTCTGCGCTGGGGAGCTAGACTGCTGCGTTTTAGTGCAGTACGCCAGCCCCGAAGCGCTCCCCCGATTTTCTGAATCTGAGTCTTGATGAGCAGTAAGTGCCTGTCCTTTGGGTGATCAGTCTAGCGGTGGATTTCGTTACTATTCAGAGAAGAGCCTTTCGCAGGGAAAAAAGGAATGCTGGCATCCTCAAATATGTCCCGTCAGGGCGAAATTGTTGAAATTGTGTTTCGCAACGGCTGGGACTATATGCGGCAGCTGCTTAGCGGCAGCAAAACCAATGAACCTGAGCTGCCACCGCCGGCCGTACTGCGTAATATTTTGACTGAGCTAGGCCCGGTTTATGTAAAACTAGGCCAGCTTTTGAGCACCCGCCCTGACCTGATGCCGGCCAGCTACATCGAAGCCCTGAGCGAACTACAATCTACGGTGCCGCCCGTACGGGCCGCAGAAATGGAAGGCTTTATTCGTCGTCACCTGCCCCAGCCTCCAGAAGAAATTTTTGCCGAAATTGACTATAGCGCGATCGCGGCGGGCTCTATTGGTCAAACCCATCGGGCCACTCTAAAAGACGGCAATCCTGTGGCCATCAAAGCGCAGCGTCCCGGCATTGAGCGCCAGGTTGAGCGCGATATGAGCCTGATTCGAGATGTGGCAAAGCTGGTTTCCGGGACTCAGTTTGGGCAGCGCTACAATATCTTGTCCCTCGCTGATGAATTTGCAGAGGCGCTGAGTAATGAGCTGGACTTTACCCAAGAGGCAACCTTTACCGATCAGCTTCGCCGCAGCCTCAGCCGCACAAACTGGTATGACCCTAAGCAACTGGTGGTGCCTCAAATCTATTGGGAGCTGACCAGTCCCAAATTAATGGTAATGGAGTGGCTCCAGGGCAAGCCTATCCTAAAGGCTGCGATCGCTCAGGAAGAGCCCAAGGATCAGGACGCGTCGCGGCAGGCGGTGACCACGCTGCTGTTTCGGGCCTTTTTCAAACAGTACTTTATCGACGGTTTTTTCCACGCCGACCCCCATCCGGGTAATATTTTCTACCTCGATGATGGCCGCGTTGCTCTGCTGGACTGCGGGATGGTGGGCCGCCTTGACCCGCGCACCCGCGCCACCATGACTGATATGGTGCTGGCTATATTTAGCTGCGACGCAGAGCGCTGCACCCAGCTCACTATGGATATTGCCGAACCGCTTCAGCCCGTTAATTTAACCAGTCTTAAAAACGACTACGATCGCCTGCTCACCCGCTACTACGGTCTCGATTTAGAAAAAATCAGTACCGCTGAAGTGTTCGGCGAACTGTTAGAAGCGGGCGTGCGCAACAATCTGCGCTGGCCTGCTAATATTGGTCTTTTCTCCAAGTCTATGGCCAATCTGGAGGGCGCAGCTCGTCAGTTTTATCCCCATGTCAATTTGATGGAGGAAGTGCAGCCCCTGATGCCCGACCTGCTGCGGCATCAGCTAATCGGCGATAATCCGCTGCGGACGCTGCTGCGAACTGGATTAGAGTTTCGCAATCTGACGGTCGATTCTCCCCGGCAGTTTAGCTTTTTGCTCGATCGCCTCAGTGAAGAATCCCTCCAGTGGAATCTGAATGTTCAAGGAGTGGATAACCTGCGGCGCAGCATCGATAAGGCTGCTAACCGCCGCTCTTTTAGCACGGTTGTCGCTGCGCTGATTATTGGCGCAGCTATTATCTCGACCGGGCAGCAGTCAGCCCAGCTCCAGTGGTTGCCCAATGTGCTGTTTACGGCTGCTAGCCTGTTGGGGCTATGGCTGGTGGTCAGCATCTTGCGCAGCGGCAATTTACGGAGCTAAGTCGGTTCTCAACTTTACAAAAACCTAGGATTGCTTGAGGATTCTGTAAATTGTCCGAGACAGACTTTTCTTAGGACGGTCATAATCCTAACGTTGGACTGTGGAAAATACGGATTTAGCAAGGTTGCGCTGACCATTCTATTTGTCTACGGCGTCAAGCTTTGCTAAAAGATTGAGTCAAGCGACTTTCTGTCAAGCTGCGTTCGTTCCCGTCTCCTTCAGTCTCTTCCTTACGCACCATACTATGACGTACAGAAATATCTATTCAGACGGTTCGGAGAACCGCGATCGCCCTTTACGCCGTTCAGATCAGCTTATTAAGCAGGCCGAATCATCTGAACCTGCACCCAAATGGGTTAACGAATTAGGGCTTACGTGGCTCTACCAAATGTTGTCAAAAATATAATATTGGCCAGGCTGCCTATAACGGCTAAGCTTGCAGCCGACTACTGTTCTACGGTAACTGGCGTGCCCACGGTCACTAGCGTAAAAAGCCGACGCACATCTTCGTTGTAAAGTCGGACACAGCCGTGGGATGCTGCCCGCCCAACCGAGTCGCGATTGGGGGTACCATGAAACCCGATCATATTATTGCCGTCGCTCCAAAAGGCAATCCAGCGATCGCCGAGGGGATTATTCGGCCCGGGAGGAGAAACGCTGCCGGTGAAAGGGTTTGTCCATCCAGGATCTTCAATCATCGAAAAGACTTCAAATTCTCCGACGGGAGTTTCCCAACCGGCTCGCCCAATCGCCACGGGAAAGCTTTCAATTATCTCTTCTCCCCGGTAGACATATACCCGCCGATCGCTGAGGCGCAGCACAACCCGCATGGGCTGAACCGGAGCGTCGGGAAAGACTGGCTCAACTGCCGGCAGATTTGTGGGCGGCAGCACGGTGCTGACGACTGGGGCGCTGGGGCTTAAATCGACAGGCTGGGGTTGATAGAGCGCCGTGCGCGTCTCTAAACTGTCTGGATCGCCGAGGTTAAGAGACTCTTCTGTCGAGTCAGCCGATTCACTTTCTTCAAAAGTTTGAGCGATCGCTGCAGCCGACAGACCGCCAACGGCAAGAGTAACACTTGCCACAACGGTTAAGCACTGGTGCAGGGTGCGAAAGCTAACTACCGGAGCCATAGTTTTTGAAAACACATCAACTATTCAATACTGTAAAGCCTATTCAGACTTTAAGTCGTTAGAACTGGGCAAACGTTCCCATCGATTGATTCCGCTTTAAGCGGATCATCGGTGAGACAGACCGGCAGGCGAGTACCGCTACCGCTACCGCTAACGCTAGGAGGAATTCAAAAATTCAAACCGTTCTATGCGCCGACGGCTTCTTTGGCGGCATAAAGCACTTCGGCACTAATCTCGCTGATATTGCGATCGCGGGCAAATTTTTCCGTATTGCGCTTGACTTTGCCCCGCACAAACCCCGGAATTTTGTTAAGCTCGGCCAGCCCGTCCTTTGTCCAACTTAGGTCAGAATCGGCAGAGACGCCCTTGGTAATCACTTCCTTGGTGTCGTGGCCTCCAAAGATTTCTAGCAGGTGATCTTCCATGCCCAGGGTAAAGGAGTTGTAAATCAAGTCCACCAGTTGGTTGGCTCCTTCGTAGCCCACAAAAGGCCGATAGCCCACCGGAAAATTCTGCACATGGATGGGGGAGGCAATCACGCCGCAGGGAATATTTAATCGCTTACCCACGTGACGTTCCATTTGGGTGCCGAAAATAGCGGCGGGCTCTAGGCGGGCGATCGCGTCGGCGATCGCGCCGTTGTCGTCGCTAATCAGCACTTCGTCACAGTAGTCGCTCACCTGCTCGGTAAACCAGTCGGCGTCATATTTACAGTAGGTGCCGGCCATCACCACCCGGATACCCATCTCCCGGGCCAGCACTTTGGTAATCGCTGCGGCGTGGGTATTGTCGCCAAAGACAACCGCCTTTTTGCCCGTCAGATTTTGACAGTCGATAGAGCGGGAGAACCAGGCAGCCTGTGACACAAACCGGGTTTGCTCGTCAATAAACGATTCGTAGTCGGCGTCTACGCCGCGAGCGTTAATAATCTGCTGCACCGCGCGGATAAAGCGGGCCGTTTCCACGATGCCCATGGGCGTAATATCCACATAGGGCATATCAAACTCTTGCTGTAGCCAGCGGGCGATCATGCCGCCTGTTTCGCGATAAGGCGCAATATTGAACCAGGCGCGGGGCAGGGTTTTTAGCTCTTCTACAGATGCCCCCTCTGGAATCACCGCATTCACTTCGATGCCCAAGTCGGACATCAGCTTCTTTAACTCGGTGCAGTCGTGATTGTTGTGGAAGCCGAGGGATACGATGCCGATGATATTGACTGAGGGCTTTTCAGTTTTCTCTGTCACCAAGTCGCCTTTTTTGCGGGCTTTTCTGATGTAGTGCTGAACGATTTGCTCCAGGGTGCGGTCTGCCGCCTGCAGTTCATTCACCCGGTAATGGTTGACATCGGCCAGTATCACGTCGCTCTGGGACTCTAAACTGGCCCGCTCGACAAAGTTCTCTAAATCCTCCTGCAGAATGCTGGAGGTGCAGGTGGGGGTGAGCATTACTAAATCGGGATGCTCTTCTTTATCTTTGCGAACGATATTGTTGACGACTTTTTCTTGGGAGCCTCGCGCTAGCACGGTGCGATCGACGGAGCTAATGGTAACGGGGGTAAAGTTGCGATCGCGGGCCAGCATGGAGCGCATTACGTTGAAGTAGTCGTCGCCGATGGGCGCGTGCATAATGGCGTGGACATTCTTAAACGAGCTGGAAATGCGGAGGGTGCCGATATGGGCGGGGCCTGCATACATCCAGTAAGCCAGTTTCATAAACGCGTCTCCCGATCTGAGATTTATCCAATTTGCAATGCTTTTGGATTGTCTCAAACCTACCGAACTTTGGAAGCGTTGCTGTTACAGGGCGTAAAGCGCAATTGTATGTCGAAAAAACTCTCAACCCCTTGCCAGAGAGGTGTTCTCATCAATCTTTAGCCAATCCTCACGGCAACAAATGACATTTTTCGTTGCGCTTCGTTGCAAACGGTAACCGCAAGCCTGCGATCGCACTATGAATCGCCTAAAAATTCTCTGAGTGCAGTCTTATATTTATTCTTTATCAGCTATTCAAAGCCTTATCCAAGTAGGCTTCTCGAACGACTTCTTACGGTACAGCTTCATTCGTCATCGGACATCCGTGAGCGATCGCCCCATCCCAGAGCCGCCACAAGTTCTGTCGCCCTGGGGATTAGGGATCAGTTGCCATCCCTGCGATCGATAGCGATAGGGCACTTGCTCACCGTAAAAAATTTCGGCCAGAATTTCCAATGAATCCACTAAGCGCGGTCCCGGGCGATTGAAATACTGGTTG